>JAGACJ010000015.1 GCA_017614195.1 Paludibacteraceae bacterium | reverse complement strand
GTAACCACTTATACAGGGAACAACTATACAGGTACTGCGACTGTATATACCTCCGACCACGCCTCCATCAACACCTCCGACGTAAAGTCAATCAAAGTCGAGCTCAATACCGTCAGCGGTATGTCGGGCGACTATTGGATTAAAAACACCGGCACTGGCAAATACATGCAGATGCAGTCGGGCAATGTTACGTTGCAAGACTACACCGGCAATGCCGACCAGCAATTCACCTTGCAAGAAACGGCTACCGCAGGCCTGTACACCATCACTGCCAACAATTCGCAAGAATTGGCCGTCAAAAACAGCAGTCGCGAGAAAGGCGCACAACTGTCGGCCCGCACCAAAGAAAACGCCCAACAATTCTATCTAGTACGCACCGAAAACGGCAGCCGCTACAAGTTAGTACCCGCTTGCACCATGGGAGCCGACACTTGTAAATTCTTGGCAAAGACAACAACCGACAACATCGTGCGAACAGCCTTTGAGCCCTACGGCGACACCAACGCCTACTGGGAACTGGCTCCGATTGAAACGTATCACTTTACCAAAAAAGCAGACAGCCGGGTGGCCACCGTCATTGCCAGCAGCATAGCCAACCGTCTGGTAGTATATTTTCCCAACGGCCAAGTTATGACCGACATCGAGCTCGCAGGTGCACAAAAGAAAGTTAACCTCGACATCCGATCCAACAACTACCCCACAGGCACTTACACCTACAGACTGTACGGCAGTACCCCCGGACAACGGATAGCTTCTGTCAATGCAGTTTATTGACAGCACAAAGATTCAAATCACTTTGCCTGCTCAATTAGATTACGCACTTGCGCTGTCAGTTCTTCGTAGGTGGTTGCCCCTGCGTTGATTGCCGGGAGGTACTTAACCGTCACTTTTGACGGATGCGGCCATTTTTGTGAACGCGGCCACGCTTGGTATGCGCCGCTAATGCAGACAGGAACGATTGGCACTTGCAGCTCTTTTGCCAAAATGGCAAACGTCTTCTTAAACTCGCCCAAATTGCCATCATAACTACGTTCGCCTTCGGGGAACAATACAACCCGCTTACCGGCACGCAACACCTCTGCCAAACGCACAATCGACTCTTTCAATTGACCGCGTTCCATAATCACAATATTGGAGTGTTTGGCCACCGCACGCCGGAATTTGCCTTTGACATGGTTTTCGGTCGCATAGAAGTAATAATCACGCATTTGACCGAACGGAATCACCGACATCAATGCCGGAGTGTCCAAGAAACTTTCGTGGTTGGGCACGACAATGCAAGGTCCTTCAGCAGGAATATTTTCCATTCCGGCCACAGACAAGCGATTGTAACACTTGACGAACGCACCCGACACTGCCAGACACACCGAAATCAGTTTCGACGGTCTGTAAACAGGCTGACCGGCAGTTTGTGTCAATAATTGGTGCCAATCGACTTGCGTCGCCTCAAGACGCGTGCGTCCTTGCGCTATGTGGTCGGCCATGTCAGCGATATTGGCAAAACCAGCCATAGACTCGACGCGCACCGTCATTCCAAAGGTTTCTTCAATAAAGCCCTGCAACTCAACCTTATCTAGCGAATCCAGGGTCAAATCTGTTTCGATGTGGTCGGTGGCATGCACCGTTTCGTGTTTGAGCTGTCCGATAAACTGCTTCAACATCTGATACTCGGGAGTCGCCGGTTCTTCTATCTTGGTCGTCTGACGCTTTTGTCCTTTCGAATCGGACACGATATCGATTAACTTGAAACGTTGCAACTTATCAAGTTTGGTACGCGGCAAATCGCCACGGAAGACCGTTACATTCATCACTTTTTGGTAGTTGCTGACCGTGGCATTGTATGGATTCAGCACTTCGTTTTTCAACCGCTGCTCCAATTCGTCGTCCGGCAACGAAGCCACGGCCGACTGCGGTACGACAATGGCCACCAATTGGTCTTTGTAATGGGTCACAGCGGCCTCTTTGACCAAGTTGTCGTATTTCTCGAGTTGGAATTCAATCTCGGAAGGCTGGATATTCTTACCGTTCGACAAAACAATGATTTCCTTTGTACGACCGGTGATGTACAAACGGCCCGCTTCGTCGAAGCGGCCCAAGTCGCCCGTATGCAAGAAACCGTCGGCATCAATCACGGCAGCAGTTTCTTCGGGACGATTGTAATAACCTTGCATGACATTGGGCCCTTTGACACACACTTCGCCGTCAATAATTTTACATTCGACAGTCGGCAATGGAAGTCCCACGCATCCGGGAATAATATCATCGGGGCGGGTAAACGAAATCATCGGGGCGGTTTCGGTCATACCGTATCCCTCGAGCACATCGAGCCCCAGCGTACGCAGCCCGCGGCCGATTTCGAGATCGAGCGAAGCACCGCCACTCACACAATACTCGAGGTGGCCGCCCATTTTCTTATGCACCGAGCCGAATATCAGACGCGACAGACGCGGACTCTGCACCCGCTGACAAAGCGCAAACAGCGCGCGGGTGATGGCATGGGCATCGATTTTCTTTTTAATTCCCACATACAAAGCCTGCCACAAACGCGGCACCCCCACCATGATGGCGATTTGTCCCCTACAAAGCGTGTCCATGATTTCGGGGCCAGACATTCCCGGACTTATCGCAATGCCACCACCTTTGAGGATCGGGGCCACCAACGTGCCTAATAGAGGCAGAATATGATGCAGAGGCAAGAGCACCATAACCCGACGGTTTTCGTTAAAAATAGGCACATCGTCCGAGACGCTCGAGATATTCGCCCAAAGATTGGCAAAACTCAACATCACGCCTTTGGGCGAACCCGTAGTACCCGACGTGTAGATAATCAACGCCGTATCCTTCTCGTTGCTGTCAATCCAGCCACACGACTCGGTACCTTTCGTCTGCTCGTAATCGTCAATCGAAAGCACCTGAATGTCTGAAATTTGTGTCTTTTCAATGGCCGAGACCACGTTGTCCCGAGTTTGGGCGGACACCCACACGGCGCTCGGGTGACAGTCGTTAATGATGTATGCGATGTCTTCGACCGTTGAAGAAGCGTCAACCGGCACGGCAATGCCCCGATTGGCCCAAACTGAGAACAACGCATACGCCCAACCTGCACGATTTTCGCTGACAATCAGCGTTTTCGCTTTCGGTTCTTGAGGAGTGTACTGTGCAAACAATTGGACAGATTGCAACAATTCGGTGTAAGAAACAGATTGTTCACCCGATATAATGGCGATTTTGTCAAACGGACGTATCATACCTTTTGAGTTTGTCTTTTGACACAAAGGTAGTAATCGAAAACGGGGAATAAACTTTATTTTTTTGAAAAAAAACAAAATCGGCTGATTTCGCCTATTTTGTCCTACGAAATCAACACAAACTCCTATCCGACAAGGTTTGTCCGATAGTCTTGCGGTGTGAATCCCGTGTTTTTCCTGAAAAGACGGATAAAATACGACACATCGCTAAAACCGAGTTTGGTGGCAATTTCAGAAACCGAACGGTCCGACTCGGCGAGCATTTTTTGAGCCAATTGCATCTTGGACTTAATCACATATTGCAAAGGAGTGATGTGCATGATTTCACGAAAGGTCCGAATCAGATAGGATTTGGTCAGACATGCGTAGTCTGCCAGTTGCTCCACATTGATTTGCTCTTGCAAATGTTTAGATACATATTCGAGCACTTTTTTGATTCGAATATCGGTCGCAGGCACGCGCAATTCGGCGTGTTTTAAGAAGTATGACAATACTATCTCAACCATTCCATGCAACTGAATGCGCTCATAATCAGACATTTGCCGAAATGTTTGCAAAAAACTTCCATAAGTCGGATAATGTCCGAAAACCGAATCTTTTGGTTCGAGCGACAATTGCAATTGAGGGTACAAGTTGCAGTAATTCTCGAAAAGCAGCTGGGTGGCTTGGTTTGCCTTAACCTCTATCGGGAGGTCGTATGCGTCAATCAGTTTGTTTTTGCGATGCTGCAACACAAACATGTAATACAATTCAAGATCTTCGTCACATTTGAAAGTATGCTCACAATTAGCGGGAATCAGATATTGGAATCCGCTTCGCATCTCAACCTCGTCGTTACCGATACGCAACCATGCACACCCGCTTCGCACATAATAGATGCGAATAAAAGGCGACAACACACGCATCCGCTCTCCGGGTTGCTCAATGTGAGATCCTACATTCAGTACGAAAAAATCCTGATTCATGACTTATATCAAACAAGCGTCAAGTTCTTTTTTTATGGCCTCTTTGTCGAGGTGTTGTCCGATAAAGACCAATTTCTGCATGCGGTCGCCATAAACCTCGTCCCAATCCCGACGAATGGCAGGATTACGGTCGAGCAGGCGTTGCAATTGGTCGTCGGGCATGGTGGCATACCATTGCCCCACATTGTTGAGCGACACCTGACTGCCAGCCTGCTCAAACAAATAGCAAACATCACGGTTATCGGCAAAATAGCAGATTCCCTTGGCGCGGATAACCGACTTGGGCCAGCGGCGAGCCACAAAGTGATCGAAGCGTGACATATCCATCGGACGGCGCGCCATATAGACGTACGTACCTATGCCATACTCCTCCACTTCGCCGCCATCGTGGTCGTGATGATGGTGGCAGTGATGCCCGTGATGATGCTCGTGGCAGATTTCACATTCTTCATCGTCGTCATCATCATCGTCATCATGATCATGGTCGTGGTGAAGCTTGTCATCATGATGGCCTTCGTGGTGATGTTCTTCGTGGTCGTCATCCTCTTCATCGAGGGGACCTTCCAATTTATCGACCCAAGTAGCGGAAGTCGCCACAGACTCGAAGTCAAACAGATTCGTATGCAGAATTTTTTCAAAATCCACATTCCCATAGTTACAGTCAATCATTTCGGCTTTGGGCTGCAAACCACGCAAGACTTCGTGCAAACGCCCCAACTCGGCAGGAGTAACCTCTGCAGCCTTGTTGACCAGTATCTTGTTGCAGAATTCGATTTGCTGGATCACCAATTGCTCAATATCGTCGCCATCCAAATCAGGACGTAGCAAGTCGTTTCCTCCGGCAAATTCGTCTTTCAATCGCAAGGCGTCAACCACCGTAACAATGCAGTCGATGTATGGCACGCCATACCGGGTGTATTCCTCGTCCATGTTAGGAATCGAACAAATGGTCTGGGCTATTGGTTCCGGTTCGCAAATACCGCTTGCTTCGATAACGATGTAATCGAAGCGGCGCATTTTCATGATATTGGCCAACTGATCAACCAGATCCATTTTCAAGGTACAACAGATGCAACCGTTTTGCAACGCCATCAGACTGTCGTCTTCCTGCGCCACCACTCCGCCTTTCTGGATAAGGTCCGCATCAATGTTCACTTCGCCGATATCATTGACAATAACGGCGAATTTAACGCCCTTACGATTGTTGAGAATACGATTAAGCAATGTGGTTTTGCCGCTACCCAAATAACCTGTCAGCAGCAATACGGGAATTCTTGGAGTCGATAACATAACGCATTATTTTATACAAAATACCACAGACAAATTTCGTGCCAAACTATACGCGACACGACTGCTGTTTTGCGTTGCAAAGATAATACAAATAGACAAAAAAAGCGCGCTGAAAAAGAAATCAGCGCGCTTTAATTTATCGTTTCAAACGTTTAACGCTTGATAAGTTTCGTTTGTCCTACAGTACCATCGATGAAACGGACTTGCAACAAATAAAGGCCTTGCTGCAAACCAGCCACCTGCAGACGGCAGCCTGCCACCTCCATCACCTTCTGACCGGCCAAGTTGATAATTTCAACATCAGCCACTTCCTTGTCAGACTGGATAAAGGCCACATTGCCAGCCGGGTTGGGAATAACTGCCAACGTCGGCTCTGCCACATTGGCCTCATCAATATTAACCGCACAATTCTTTTCGCGAATCTTCACGTTGGTCAGGGTGTATGTTGTGTTGGCAGGACCGTTGGGAACAGAAATCGTCATGTCAGGATTGGTCAATGCCTGCGGATTGGTTG
>JAGACJ010000134.1 GCA_017614195.1 Paludibacteraceae bacterium | reverse complement strand
GCTCCTTTTTTGATGGCTTTTACATAGAAGGTATAGGTGCTGCCTTCGGTCAGTCCGCTAACGGTGAAGGTGGGAGGAGTCACAGTACCCACTTTGGTGCCGTTGCGGTAGAGCTCGTAGGTGGTTCCTCCGCCGTAATCCTTGAGCGTAAGCGAAAGTACCTTGCCGTTTTCGCAATAGTCGTTGTTGCTGACAAGCGTACCCGCTTCCACGCGGCAGCAGGTGGTGAATTCGGAGGAGTTCTTGCCCGCTACGGCCATGGCCGACACGCGGCTCATGTCCGATACAGCGGCGTGCGTGAGCGACCATTCGCCGGAGGAGTTCGCCGTGGCGGTACCCAGCAGTGTGTAGCCCTCGCAGCCGCAAGTCTTGTCGGAGGGGTTGTCATAGACATACACCACATCGCCGGCCGTGGCCTTGCCCTTGGTGAGCGTGGCGGAGCTATGCGCGGGGTCGATGGTAGGGGCGGCTTTGCCATTGTCGCCGGCTCCCAGGTCGTTGGAGAAGTGGTGGTCAAAGTTCAAATCGATTCCCAATCCCGCATTGCAATAAAATTGATTGCCCTTGCCGATTTGGTTGACCAGGTTGTTGGCGTTGCCGGCAATGCCGATGCCGAAGCCGCTGCCCGACTTGTTGAGGCTGTTGCCTCCCGAAATGACGGCATCGCTCGGGTTTGTGGCTTGTTTGCCGTATGCAAAGGTGTTATTGGTGATGGTGTTGTTCTTCGATTCGCCGTCGCGCCAACTGATCCACATGTTGCCCATCTTGTTGCCCAAATTGGTGGTTCCGTTCTTGGCATTGGTGCCGAAAAAGTTGCCGTTGACGGTGGCGTTCTGCGTACCGTCCAGGTGCATGCCCATTTCCTTGTTGCACCCGCAGACGTTGCCGCTGTAGCTTACGGTTACGGTGACCTGGTGGGAGAAGATTCCAGATTGTTCATTGCCCCGGTCTTGTGTCTTGCCACTGTTGGTGCCGCAGATATTGTTGTTTACCTTGCCGCCGCTGCCGCTGGTGATGGATTCCAATTGAATGCCGTGGCTGCCGTTGTAGCTGACCACATTGTCGGATATGTTGAAGTTAGAGCAGGCTCCGCATAAGGCAATGCCTTGCAAACCGTTGTTGAGACTGTAGTTGCCCGTAATGGTCAGGCCGTCGGCGCCATAAACCTCAATGCCGATGTTTTTGTTGCCCAGACTGGTGGGGTAGTTTTTGTTGTTGAATCCGCGGGCGCTGTCGTAGGTTTCGCTACCACGTTTGCAACCGATGTAGTTGTTGGTAATCGTTATATTACTATGCGAGGAGGCATCGATGGTGATGCCGTGGCCTCCGCCACTGGTGCCATTGCTGTAGATTTCGTTGCCCGTAATGGTGATGTTGCTTGCATTGGCCACGACGGCAATGCCGTTGCCGGCAAAACGGTAGATGGAGCTGTTTTTGACGGTGATGTTGTTTACACCGTTGATGTCGAATCCCCAGGCGCCTCCGTAGAACTTGATGTTGTCAATGACCGTGCCCGATGCGTTTCCGTTGATGGCCATTCCCGGAAAACCGTTGGCATTGATGGTGACGCCGTTGCCGTTGATGGTCATGCGTTGGGTGATGGCGGGCAGGGTGCCCGTCAGCGTGATGTTGGCTACGTTCACATTGATGGTGTGCGGCCCTGCGCTTTGGTCGGCATTGGCGATACACCAACCCAACGAACCGCTGTTGGTTCCTGTGTTGACGATGCCGCCGTCGGTGCTGTTGACTGTGAATGTTGTTGCGCATGCCAGGCCCGTAAACATGTACAGGGCGGCTGCCAGGGTGAGGATGCGTTCTTTCATACCTTGATTTTAAGTCAAAGCAAAGATAGTGAAGAACTTATCATCTGATTCCACCTCAATTTTAAAAAGTGGAATTTGAAATCCCAACAAGGGGGAGTGATGTAGTGCTGAGAAAGTTACCCTCCCCCGTTACGGATTCTTGCGGTTTGGATTGTTGGGGAACCACCCCTTTTCGACGCGTTTTTTCTGCTTGACGACTTCGCCGATAGACCAAAACGACGAGGCGGCCAAAGCCCCCAAGGTAATGGACAGGAAAAAGTCGCTTACACACACCGAACCGATGGCAAAAAGCACGCCTGCTACACCAAAGGCCCAATTGCTGCGTTGCCCCCAGTAATACTCTGCCTTAATCACCAGCGGGTGAAAAAGACCGATACACAAAAAAACTGCCAGGCCGAGAGCCAGGCCCAGCAGGTGGTATTGTTGCAAAAAAGCAGTCATTATTTCAGTACGCTTACCTTGAATTTCACATCTTTTTTCGGACGGTCGGCGGCACCGCATTCGACAGCGGCGATTTTGTCAATAACATCCAAGCCTTCGACTACTTCGCCAAATACGGTGTATTCGTTGTCGAGGAAAGGCGTGCCGCCAATGGTGGTGTATGCCTTGCGTGCCTCCTGGCTGAATTTGAACGGTTGGGCGGCTGCCTCGGCTTCGACTTGTGCTATGAATTGTTGTTGCAAAGCCTTTAATCCGTCATTGTCGTTGGCCGCTTGCATTTGCTGAATTTCGCTGCGACGCTCGTCAACCAATTGATAGAAGCGTTTTTGCATACGTTGGTTCGTGATACCTTGTTCCATTTGGTCAAGTTCGGCGTCTTTGTAAACTTTGCCTTGTACCAAGTAGAATTGGCAGCCCGACGAACGTTTCTGCGGATTGACCTGATCGCCCTGACGGGCGGCGCAGAGCGCACCTTTTTTGTGGAACAGACCCGGTTTGATTTCAGCCTCGATGGTATAATCGGTACCGCCGGCTCCTAATTGCTTGTTGGCTGGGGCGTTCTTCGATTCGGGGTCTCCGCCTTGAATCATGAACTCTTTGATGACGCGGTGAAACAGCAGGTCGTTGTAAAAACCGGCTTCGGCCAGTTTGATGAAGTTGTCGCGGTGTGCAGGCGTTTCGTCATACAGCTTGACGGTGATGTCGCCCATTTCAGTTTCGATTTTTACCATGGTTCCGTTAGTTTTGTTTTGTGCGCAACCGCTCAGTCCGAGCAGTGCCAGTGTTATAAAAAAGACGATTTTTTTCATTGTGCCAGATATTTGTTGTATAATTCTTTGTACTCGTTACTGTTGGTAAACTCTGCAATCCATGAGTCGAGTGCTTTTTTTAATTCGTAAGCGGCGGGGTTGAGTGCCCACGAGTAGTTTTGGGCAAAACTGACGGCAGTGCCGGCATCGATGCTGTCGTTGGCAAGTGCCAGATTGCCGGCGGCAAACTCGTCGCATACGGCGTAGTGAATGTCGCCGGTCAGAATCATCTGAATTAAGTCAGTGGGCTGGGCGTTAGGTATTTCGCGCACGTATATGGTGTCGCCGATTTCTTTGGCGAGGTTTTCGATACGGCCCCGTGCAGGCGACCCCGCTTGGATATAAACGGTCTTTTGTGCCAAGTCCAATTGGTTGCGTATGAATTTGGTCGTTGAGTCAATGCCTTCGCTGCGTTGCACCAATACTTGACGGCTTGTGAGTACCGGCGCGGAATAGGTGATGCGTTCGGCCAACTCTCCGTAAACCGGAATGGTCCACGCTAAAATGTCGGTAGAACCGAACAACAAGCTGTCGATTCCTTGTTCCAGATTATTGGCTTCTTTGAAGGCAATACGGTGAATGTTGTTGGCGGCAGCGAAGCGCTTTATCATCTCTTTTTGCAAATCGACCACGCTTTGAGCGTCGTTGAGCGAGTGATTGTCTTTCTCTACGGTGACGCGCAAAATGTCGAATTGTTGGATTTGGGTCAAGTCGCGCCTGAAATTGTTTTTGTTACCCTCGTAAAAGTGAACGGCAAGGTAGCAGATTCCAATCAGTAGCAATGAGCAACCCAAAATGACCAGATGTTTGGTCAGTGCCATTTTTCTTGCCTTTTCCATAAGCGTCAGTTATAAAAATTCCAGGACAGGCCGAATTTGAAAATGCCCGGGTTAATCGGGTAGCCGGGGATTGTATAGTACGGACGGTCCATAAATAAGGATGATATATTGTAATACATCGCATAAACCCTGAAATGTTTCAAGTGTGCGCTGATATACAAGTTCATGAGCGGGTAGTTGCCGGTCAGTACTTCATCTTGCAGGTAGAACTGTCCGGTGGCTGGCATGTATGCGTTGCCGTAATAGGCCGTGTTATAGTGGCAGTCAACTCCTAACTGTATAGTCAGGAGCTTTTTGAAAAATTTGTTTTGCAGGTAGAAATTGCTGTATACCGACAATTTGGGCAGCGGCAAGGTAGCGCTGTGTGTCGATTGTTGGAATGTGGCGCGGTTTTCCCAATGCAGCCACCAAACCGACAAGTCAAGTTTGGCATCAACCGAGAGCACTTGGATAAAGTCAGGGCTTTGCTGCGGCAAGGCGGATTGGTTGAAATACAAGTAGTTCTTGATTCCGTCCCAACCGGCACCCACCGAGAAATTGCAATACTTGTTGGGAATTCCGATACTGCCGTATGCCCGTGCCGACCATACGTTGGCAAAGTCGTTGTCCCAAGCAAAGTGGTTCGAATAGTAGTGGCGCATGAAATAGCTCGGATTCGTGCTTTTGACATAGCCGTCTGCCTTGATTTGCAATCCGACTTTGCCCAATGACAAGTCGGTCGAAAAATCACCGCTTACATCAAATCCAGGCACCTTGTCGTAGCCAAGCAGCAGCGCCTGTCCGAGCACGCCGTACTGCACGCTGCCTTTGCGGTCCGAGATTTCGCCGCCGACAGCCACCAGCGCTTCGTTTTTGTAACCATATACCGAGTCACCAGTCAGGCACATGTTTTGTTCGACGTCCACTTCGGCGTAGGCGCGCAAGTCGAATACCATCCATTTCTTGAACCCTTCGTTGAGGGTGATCGAAAAGATGTTGCGCATCAGATTGTTCGAAGTGGTGTCGCGCGTCAGTGTGTTGTTGTAGAGGTTCTGACTGTAAAATCCGTTCGTCAACGACCGCTCGTAGTACTTTTTGCGACTACCTTCAAACTTTAGCGTGTAAGCCAGTGTGGCAACTGGGACGAACTCCTTGATTTCGGTGTCATCGGGGTCCGTTTTGTGATAACCGAGACGGTATTGGTTGGTCATCCATACATAAAACGAACGGTAAACCGACCATGCATTGCCCAATCTGGTAGGCAAACTGTAGCTTTCGACACTGCCGTATGCGGTGTCGTCACTGATGCCTCCGTTTTCGTAATTTTTGAAATTATTGAGGCCTGCCGCAAAATATATCGAGTATTTTTCGCCCCGGTAACTGCCGTTGAACGCTCCGATAAGGTCGCTTGTCGATTGGTCGAAGTATTGTCCGATTGCATAGATATAGTCGGCCGACAGGGCAAAATTCAATTTAGGTGTGGCGTTGACCGCCAAAATTCCTTTGAGCCGGTCTTCTTTGCGATGGATCTGACCGCCACTGGTCCAAGTCAAGTTGCTGTACGGAATCTTGGTGTTGTAGAACAAGATTTGGGAAGGGCCGAGGTAATGGGCCTTGTACGGATTTTTGAAAATGTATTCGCCAATCAGTTCAGGATTGTAACGGTTTCTGAAAATACCTGATTGGGCGGGTGACCCCATGTTGCCTTGCCATTCAACGGCGAGGTTGTGCTTGTATAGAGGCGAGTTGTCTTGGTGATAATTGAGCGTCGAGGTGTCTGGCTCTGCCGAGCGTTCGCCTGCGAACATCTCGTCGTTTTGCCATGCGGTGACCGTATTTGGGGGCAATGAAAACGGTTTTTTCGAACTGCTTTCCGACTGTGTCCCGTTATCCGTCGGGGTATTTGTTTCTCCGCTATTGTCGGCTGTTCTTTCCGATTTTCCTCGCAGACCGCTTTTTTCGGCGGCATGAGACCCCGAAACCATGAGCAAAAGAACTGCCACAAACAATATGTGAACCCGATAACGCATAATGCGTTGCAAATGTACGCAAAAAAATCAAAAGCGCCAACGACTGCGGGCTTGCATCTTATTTTGCCTTGAGTTTTCCGTATTCGGCTTTCACGGTCCGACTTGTTGTGGCTTCGCTGTGCGTAGCCCCGAGGTGCAAACCGTGCCAATTTTCGCCACCGGAGAACCCGACTCCTTGGTTGAGAGTGTTTTCTCCTTCGATAAACAAGGGAGATGAAATCAAAATACGAGGATAATAAGTGGTGGGCGGAATCTCGAAATTCAACGCGTCTTCGTTACTTTCGTTTTGAATGTTGTAGCTGGTGCCGCTTGCCACGTCTGACCAGATGCTTAATTGTAAGCTTTCGGGAGTCGGATATACAAACATGAAGCTGCGGTCGCCAATTCCCACGACTGTCCCGCCATTGATTTGGAGGGTGCCTTGGTCGGCATCCAACGCCGTCTCGGGGGTAGGACCGGCAATGGCTACGATAATTCCTCCGTTAATGACGAAGTCGCCGTTGGAGTCGATGGCATCGTTTTTGAACGCTTGGGCATAGATGCGCCCTCCGTTAATCGTGATTAGGCGGCCTGCGTTGATACCGTCATCATTGGCTGTGATTTCGATACTTCCGTCCTCGATAAGAATATCGCGTTTCCCTTCGATTCCTTCGTTTTTCAGACTTGTTACCGACAAGGAACCTCCAAAAATACTCAAGTCGCCCGTAGATTGAATGCCGTCGCCTGTTTTTGCCGAAATCGAAATCTCGCCTCCGGCAATGTAACAGAAACCATGGGTGTTTTCGGTACCCGCCTGGATGCCTTCGTCGTACGATTCGATGTAGAGTGTGCCTCCGTCCATGGCAAATCCCTTTTTGCCGTGGACACCGTCTTTACATTTGGTGGATTCGTTAGCGAAAACACGCAGATTCCCAGACTGGATGCGTATGTATTCGTCTGATACCAAACCATGTTTGCCGGTTGTATGGATGGTTAGGCTGCCGTCGCCCGACACGATAATCTTCCCTTCGCTAAAAAAAGCACCCTTTGCCTGTTCCTGATCCGTTTCTTCGTTTGTTCCGCATCCGCTTAGCACATTGTCGCCGTCTAATACAATGAATTGTCTTTTTTCCCCTTGCAGACTGATGGCCGGCCCGTTGGCATTGCTTAGGTTTAAGTGGTCAAGCGTCAGTTTGACTTTTTGATCACTGAATATTTTTATCTGACCGCTTCCTGAACCGCTGATGCGGTAGGCAATCCGTTTCTCGGCTGTGGAGCGGCATTCCACCATGTTGTTGTTTTTTTGAACACTTACGCCATCGCTGTTGTGCGGATTGTTGACCGAGACGGTACTTCCCGTAAAGGTGATGACCACTTCGTGCTCGTCAAACTCGGTATTCCCGACCAGATCCTCTGTATTATTCAAAATGGAATCGGCAGTCGCAATGGTGTAGTTGAAATCGCTCACTGGAGAGGATTGTTTCTCTTCAGGGATAATGATATTTATGACAGGAGGTTTTTCGCACGCAACCATTCCCAATAACAAAACAGCCATCAAGTGGCAGCCTTTACATTTCATGACTTTTCGCTTTACAACGCAAAGGTATCTCTTTTTGACAACCAATGGCAAATGATTGTTCAAAAATTGTTGGTTTGCACCGTTTTTTTTACGGTCTGCCTCCTGGACCTCCACCCGGACCACCGCCAGGTCCGCCACCGGGAGATCCACCTTGGCTGCTTGCCGTGCCGAGCGAGGCGCTTACGGTACTTGAACTGCCTGCGCCACTATGCGTGGCACCGATGTATAGCCCGTGCCAATTCGTTCCGCCGGCAATGCTTACCCCCGAGGTAAGTGTGTTGCTGCCAGAGGTAATGTTGGGCGATGAAATCAAAATCTTGGGACTATAGGAAGTTGACGGCAATTGGAAGTTCATGGCATCTGTGTAGGTACTGTTGGCCAAATTGTAGGTCGTGCCTGCCGTAGCTGTGGTCCAAACACTGTATTGGGTACTGGAGGTGCTTGGACATACAAACATGTTGTTGTTGGAACTGACACCCAATAGCGTTCCGCTTGTAATGGTCAGCGTCCCTTCGTCCACGTCGAAGGCGGTTTCGGGATCGCGGCTGCCTACGGCTACAATCACGCCTCCGTTAATAATGATGTCGCCGTTGGAGTCTATGGCATCGTTGTTGGCGGATTGGGCATACACCCAGCCTCCGTTGATTGTTAGCAAACTGGCGGCGTTAATGCCGTCGTCGTAGGCAGTGATTTCCAATTGTCCGCCATTGATGAGGATTTGAGTCTTGCTTTCCAACCCTTCGTTCTTTTGGGCGGTTACCTGAACGGTGCTGTTGTAGATAATCATCGGCCCGTACGACTTGATGCCGTCTCCGTTGTTTGCCGTTACCTCAATCTCGCCGCCTACTACGTAGCAGTACCCCGCATCGTCATCATCGCCTGCCTGAATGGCTTCGTCGTAGGCCGTAATACCCAGCGTTCCGCCGTCCATGATGAAACCGTCGTTGGTGTGGATTCCATCCGCGCAAGCCGATGAGGCAGACGCGTTTATGCTGATGTCGCCGTTACAGATACGCACATAGTCGTCGGAGGCGATGCCGTGCTTGCCGGTGGTGGTTACGGTCAGACTGCCGTCGCCCGAAAAAATCAGCTGGCCTTCGCCAAACAGGGCGGCCTTGGCCTGCTCCTCGCCGTCGGCCGTGTCGTAACCCTTGCCTGTCAGCGTATTTGTGCCAATGAGTACGATGAACTGGCGTTTTTTGCCTTGCAGGTTGATGGCTGGCCCATTGGAATTACTGAGTGTCAGATTGTTGAGCGACAGCTTGACTTTCTTTTCCGTATAGATCTTGACACTGCCCGTACCCGAGCCGCTGATCCGATATTCGATCCGCTCGTCGGCGGTGGCTGTGCAGACAATATTTCCGTTGGTGTTGCTGATTTCGACCCCGTTGCCTTCCCATGGGTTGGTGACGGTAGCAGATGAACCGTCATAAACGATGGTAATCACCTGGTCCGAAAAGGTTGTGTTTTCGACAAAGTCTTCGTCGTTGTTGATGATGTCGCTTGCGGTAGAAATCGCTTCGGTTGCCGATTGGGTGGAAGTGTTATCGCCGCCGGTGGCAATCTCTTGCTTCTTGCACGCGGTGATACTTGTCAATACCGCCAACAGGCAGAAACAGTATGTCTCTTTTTTCATGTGTATGTGATTTGATATTCTCCTACAAAAGTAAAAGTTATTTCAACACAATGATTTGCCTGTCCGTGTAAATTATGTTAATCGATTTGCGGACAAGCGTGTTGACGCATTTCGCTCCTCTCTGCAATGGAGATGTGTCAGAGGTGAGGCAAAATATTTTTGAAAAAAACTAACAAACATTTAATAATTCTGTAAAAAAAGATTGATTTTGAAAGTCAATTGCAAATTGTAAACAAACATTGCATATTAATATGAAGAAATTGATTGTATTTTTGGGCGGATGGCTGTTGGCTTGCTGTTGCATAGCGCAGTCGCAATTTGTGGTCATTACCGCCAACGGAACACGCAGCGAATACGTGATTACCGACTTTGGCAAGCTGGTGCCGCGTTTTAGTAATGGAGACACCACCCTTACTGTTTATTCTCCTGAGGGCAGTGCTCTCGAAACAACTGCCCGCATGGTGTCGTTCAGTATTTTGCCTCCCGAAGAGTTTGAGGAAGAAGAAGTGGTGATTGAAGCCACATCGTACGAAGCGGAATTCTCATGGCCGAAGGTCGAAGGCGCCAATACGTACACACTGGTCATTTATGAAGACGAAAACCGGGAGTACATTCGCGAAACGCTGACTTTTAACCGTGACGGACGTTTGGTTAACCGTGACCAGACGGGTCTGCGTTCGGCCCCCGAATCGTTTGATTATACGGTTACGGGTCTCGATCCCTCAACGGAGTACTATTATACTATCGCTGCAATTGATGCGGTCGGTTTGGAATTGAATGTGGAACAAGGTTCTTTCAGCACGTTGGCGACTTCAGCGAAAGAGCAGGAGCCGGATGCGGTCTGTGTATATTCGCACAACCATACCATAGTGGTGAAGTCTCCTGTTGAGTGTGACGTGATTTTTTATGACAACATCGGCCGTATGTTGGGCAGCGCTGTCAGAACAAGTCAGGCCTGGTGCAAGGTTCAGTTAGAAGGAGTGTACATGGTCCGTGTTAACGGTCGGACCTATAAATTATTGGTTTGGTAAAATTAAATTCGAATGATATGAAAAAAGTAATTACAACAACAGTCGTGTTGTTTGCCGCATTGATTGCTTTGGCGGTGACACATTTGTGGGTTTATCAAAACGATGGTACGGTGACGCCATTCGATGTCACTACGGTCGATTCGGTCAGTCTGGTGGCACCATTGGTGTGTGATGCCTATCCTAATCAAAAACGGTTTTCGAGCGAAGGCGGACAGTTTTCGATTACATTGCAATCCAACAAATCGTGGACTGCAACGGTAAGCGATCCCACCCGCTTGCGTATTTCGCAGGCATCCGGCATCGGCAACAGTCTGATTACGTGTATTGTCCAACCGAATAATGGAGGCTCCTCCTATACAGAATCGGTAACCTTCCTGTTCGAAGGTGGTGAAACGAAAAGCGTCTTTATAACGGTCGAGGCGTACAACCACTTTATGGCATTGCTCAACGCTTCGGCTTACATTGTGTATGATCTGCCTTCCATGGCGTATGACAGAATTTCAGATCGGGTGGTGTTGGATCTTCGCCGCAATGATGAAACAATCGTGTTCTGGGATTGGAATGTGCCATCGTGTATTTCTGGAGGAGATCCAGACCCATTCTTTGGTGAGACCGATTGGACAAAGGTCGTCGTGAACAATGGTTGGGGTG
>JAGACJ010000133.1 GCA_017614195.1 Paludibacteraceae bacterium | reverse complement strand
GAAATGAGGGCGATGCGCCGTACGAATAGCGGCAGCGGTTTGCTGTGTCCGCGCTCCACCCATCCCTCGTCGGACAAACGCTGAAGCAACAGTTGCTTTTTACGGGCCTGTTCGCCTATCGTGTAGGTGGGATCGATATCGGAAACATCGAGGCTGTAGCCGTAAACTTCGTGAAATTGGACAGTGACGGCCAACAGCACCTGCATACCCACCTGCAAATCGGTTCCTGCGACTTCGCGAAAGGCTGCAGAAAGAAATTTGTAGCGAGCCGCCCAAACGGTTGCCTTGGCACGTGCCACCACGTTGTTGCCGTTAGGTTCCTTCTCTATCAGTTCGAGGTAGCAATGTCCATTACGCTGCACCTGCATCGAGCTGATTTCGGTGCACACCCAAAACGACATGTCGCCGAAATTATCCGACAACACATCGTGAACAGCGCTATTAAGCTCACTTAATGTAAGGGGGTTCTCTGCCATTAAGGAATCAGCTGCATCAATTCGTCGGGATTCGACAAATAGTCTTCGGGATCAGGCAATTTGGGGTCAACGTCGTTGGCGTCGAGTTGCTGCTGAAGTTCCTTGTCGAGTTGCTGCTGATTAACAGCTTTTCCGTCTTTATACTCGATTTGGCGGAAAGTTCCCTCATAGTCGTAATAGGTCCACACGCCGTCTTTCTTTCCGTTTTTATAAGCGCCCTCCTCTTCTTTCTCTCCACTATCCAAAAACGAGACATAAGCACCGTTGAGCAATCCGTTTTTGTAATGATATTCAGCCATTTTATTACCATAGTCGTAATATTGGACACGTACGCCTTCGAGCAAATCATCCACATAATTCATGCGGTCCATCACCTGACTCTTGCCTTTCGGTCCATACTTAAGCGACTCTCCCTGACGTTTGCCGTCGACATAGTTTTCGGTCATAAACAATTCGCCGGTGCTGGCATAATACTCCCACAAACCGACACGCTTAATGCCTTTATAGGCGCCTTTGGCCACTAACACGCCGTCACCGCCATAGATTTCGACCGTCGAATTGTCGCCGTCAAAAGTCTGCACCGACTGCAATTTGCCATTTTCGTGGTAACGCTTGAGATCACCGACAGGTTTCCCGTTAAGGAAATACCCCTCCATGCGGGGTTGTCCGTTGGGGTAAGACTTGGTACGCCATTCGGGACGTGTCTCGCCACTGGCGAACGAGCCAGCCATCGCCAGACAGGCCAGTAGAATTGTCAAAATTTCTTTTTTCATCATCAAATCAATTTAGAGAATGAGGCCGGGGCAGGTAGCGTGAACGACATCGGCTTGCCACTGACCGGATGTTTGAATTTCAATGTGGCGGCATGCAGGCACAGACGTTTGGCCGGCGATGCCTGACCACCATATTTCTTGTCACCCGAAACGGGGTGACCGATTGATTGCAACTGGACACGAATCTGATTTTTACGACCGGTTTCAAGATTGAGTTGCAACAGCGAATAGCCTTTGTTGGAACGCAACACCTCGTATCTCGTAATCGCCAATTGCCCCCCGTTATCGGTTTCGGAAGCGTGCATACGCATTTGTTTGTCTTCGGTCAGATAAGAACGTATTTCGCCTTTCGGCGGAACGACTTCGCCCTCTGCTATCGCAATATAGGTGCGTTCTATCACCATATCGTCCCAATTTTTCTGCAGTTTCTGCTGCGCATCTTCGGTTTTGGCAAAAAGCATCAGTCCCGAAGTGTCGCGGTCGAGCCGATGAACCACATAAATGCGGTTGTTTCGGCCTTTGGCTTTCATATACTGGTTCAAGACATGATACACGGTTCTTTCCTTTTCGCGATCGGTTCCAACCGACAAAAAGCCGGCGCTTTTCTCAACAACGATTACGACCTCGTCTTCGTACAAAAGTTTAACCATCGGATGCTCGAACACCACTTTCGACATCGACTTGGCGCTTCGAATGGAAATGCGGTCTCCAGCATGAAGTTCATGGTCATGGCGGGTTATCACAAGGTCGTCGTTAAGCAGCACCTGACGATGGCTCAGCAGCGATTTGACGGCCGACCGGCTGTAACCGCCCAATTTCGACAATAGAAAAGTCATCAGCTGCGTATCAGCGCCAACTTTCAACGAAAATTGTTTCGGGCCCTTGCCCGTATTTTCCCGTAACATAATCTTTGCAGTGTTTATGATAAAAATCATTGCAAAGATAGTAAAATATTTGTACCTTTGTAAGGATTACGAATCAGTGTACTATGAACGGTAAAAATTTATTCTATTTCCTGGGCGGTTTGGTTGCCGGTGCGATTGCCATCACGCTGCTCGCACCCGAAAGCGGTGAGGCGCTGCGCAAACGCGTCGCCAAGATCCTTGAAGACAAAGGAATCAGCCGCGACCGGCTGGACGAAATCATCCAAAAGATCAAAGACCAATGGGCTAAAGCCAAAAGCACCTCTTTGGAAGACATCATCAATCAAGTGATAAAGAACGAGACCATCGACATCAAAGCCGAAGAACAACCCGGACAGGATCCAGCAACAGATCAACAAGTATGACAGACGATTTTCAGCATCTTTTAAACGACAGCAAGGAATACCTGCAGCTGCGCTATGGGCTTTTAAAGACCGAGTTGTCACAACATTTGGGTGAAATCATCGCACTGTCAGTCGTTGTGCTGATAGGAGCCTTACTCGCTGTAGGGGCATTGCTGTATTTGGGAGCAGCGCTTGCCACCGCTATCGCTCCATACGTCGGAGGCATGGCCATTGCGCTTTGTATCACGGCCGCTGCGCTACTATTTATTTTCGCAGTATTGTACTTGCTACGCAATATTCTGTTTACCAAACCATTAGCCCGCGCTATCGCAAAAATATTAGGCATAGATCCGAACAACGTCGGCAGCGAGGAGAAACTGCAATGCGCCCTGCGACAGCAACAAAAGACGGTACAACTGCAAGGCGAGCTTTGCAAAGCGCGGTTGCAAACGCAACTGAATGAGGCCACAAACAAAATCGGGTGGCAATTAGTCTGGACGCTCATACGCAAATTATTCAAATAAACACTGATTATCCTGAAGACAGGAGAAAATCACACCAAAATAACATGAACACATCCCGCAAAGAACGCGAAGCACAGCGCATAAAACAATTATACGACTCCATCATTGCCGAATATTTGGCATCGAACCACGGCAAGAAGGTCGAAATCATTGAAAAGGCATTCACCTTTGCGCAAAAGGCCCACGACGGGGCACGCCGCCTATCGGGTGAGCCATACATCATCCACCCGCTTGAAGTGGCCCACATCGTCTGCAAAGACATCGGTTTAGGATCCACCTCGATTTGCGCTGCATTGCTGCACGATGTGGTTGAGGACACCGACTACACCATCGATGACATCCGCGCCCTCTTTGGCGACCGCATCGCCTTGTTAGTCGACGGACTGACCAAGATTTCGGGCGGTATCTTCGGGGAACAGGCGTCGATTCAGGCAGAAAATTTCCGAAAATTTGTCATCACCATGTCGGAAGATATCCGCGTGGCCCTGATCAAAATGGCCGACCGTCTGCACAATATGCGTACGCTACAATCGCAGACGACCGACAAGCAATACAAAATCACCAGCGAGACAGAGTTTATCTACGCCCCGTTGGCGCACCGGCTCGGACTGTCAAAAATCAAGACGGAACTTGAGAATCTCTGTTTCAAATACAAATGTCCTAACGAATACGCATATATCGAGAAACGTTTGGAATCGGAACGGGACGAACGTATGGCGCTTTATCACAAGTTTGCCGAGCCAATCAAAGCGAACCTCGACTTGTCGGGCTACAACTATACCATGAAGGAGCGTATCAAGTCGGTGCATTCGATCTGGAAAAAAATGCAGGCCAAGAACATTCCGTACGAGGAAGTCTATGACATTTTGGGCGCCCGCATCATTTTCGACCCGAAAAATCCCGAGGACGAAAAACTCGAATGCTGGAAAATCTACAACCTTATCACGCAGATTTACCAACCGCATCCCGAACGTACACGCGACTGGCTGAGTACCCCGAAAGCCAATGGTTACGAAGCTCTGCACCTGACCG
>JAGACJ010000132.1 GCA_017614195.1 Paludibacteraceae bacterium | reverse complement strand
GCATTCACGCCGAAATCGGTGCGGTTATGGACAAATTCAAGAGTCTTGTCGCACGCTTCCCGGAGTCTGAGTTTTTTGTCTATGACTATGAAGAGAATGTGCTTTTCAAGTATGAGATAAGAGAAAAATGCTGGGTTTCATCGCAAAATGGCAAGGTTTATTCCAAGTATTTGAAGAATGAATTGATGGCTTATTTCAAAGAATGACGCCCTGGCCAAAGTTCGATAAGTTCGATATCGGAATCGAAGTTTTGGAAAGGCCGGCCGCAAGGTTTATTTTTACGCTGTGGATCATTCCACGGCGTTTTTTTTGTATTCGGATTTGTGATACGAATTTGAATTGAAACTTAATTTGAGATACCATGAAAAAGTTTTTGTTGATTTCTGCATTGATGTTCGTCGGCGCCGTTGCGGCGTGGGCGCAGGATGTGATTGTGACGCGTAATGCGCAAAAGATTGACGCAAAGGTGATTGAAATTTCGGACACCGAAGTGAAGTACAAAAAGCAGTCGAATCCCGACGGGCCCACTTATGTGGAAAAGAAATCCAATATCGCGACCATTGTCTATTCCAATGGTGACGTGGAAGTGTTTGCCGATGTCGTGTCGGAGGAACCCGAATCAGCGAACGTGAAATCGGAAGAGCCGAAATCAGCGGTGGTAGAGACCCCGGAAGATAAACCCGCAGAAGAGATTGCCGCCTCCCTCCCGACGGCATATTCACTCACAGAGTGGAAAGGGAAAAATCTGCCAAAATTTGTTTACCAGAGGGTAGAGGTTCCTGGTAAGAAATATAAGAAATACCGCTATGTGTCGGTTGATGGCAGTTTGGTCTTAACTTCGGCGCAGTTCGAAAACTTAATTGAGGCTTATTGCCCGGAAGCATTTAAGTATGTGAAAAGGAGTAGGACGTTCTTGGTGCTGGAAGCTGTTTCCATTTTCCTTGGACTTATTCCAGTGCTTATCTTCTATGTGTGTGGAATTTCCGCTAGCGGTAAAATCTTACCGACCTACAACAACTCTTGTGCAACTCAGCCTATCTCCATGGAAATACAGGAAGAAGAGAGTGATACTGCCGGCAGTATGGCGCTCGCAATCCCTTGACAGAATTGACGCAAAGAACTGATTGGTTTTTAGGCAAATCGTTAAACATTCGAATCGCGATATAGCAAAAGTGGCATTAATAGCTTAATGCCTTTTGTGGATTCAAAATCGGCCATCGTTCGTTTTGTTAAATAAAATCCGTATATTTGCATTAGGATTTGTAATGATGTTATGAACAGTAGGGACTTTTGGGCAGATATACAAAAAATTGTCGAAAATGGATTTACGCCGGAAGGACTTGCGAAATTAGATGCTTATGCA
Source organism: Paludibacteraceae bacterium (assembly GCA_017614195.1). Taxonomy (GTDB): domain Bacteria; phylum Bacteroidota; class Bacteroidia; order Bacteroidales; family Paludibacteraceae; genus Enterocola. The sequence goes on along the minus strand of JAGACJ010000132.1, from coordinate 2,026 downwards.
GAAAAATTCTTTACACAACAACTTGTATATAAGCGATTTTCATCGTCAGAACAGCATGGCTGCGCAGATGGAGGCACGGCAAATGTCATTGCATCCATACTCGCGGGAGCAGATGTTGCAGCAAATAGCGGAATTTCAACGGCACTCGATTTCAAAGCAGAACGTCAACGCGCAGCGGCGCAAGAATTAGTTATTGAACAATGGGCCCGGAAGGTCGGATGTTGGTATGCGAATGCAGAACAGACGCTCTGTCGGGTGTTAGGGCAACAAATTGCTGAAGGAGGTGAGGCGCATGTTTTTCAGCATGGTTGCAATCTTATCAAAGCGATAGGACTTGATTATTATATCCAGCCGATTCTGGCATTGGACCGTATAAGTCTTCATAATACATACTTCCCGGAAACACGTCTCACAGTCCTTGGTTTTGGACGGTTCTCCAATGGAGAGTTCAAAATAATTGTAGAACAGTCTCACATTCAGGGCAGTCAAATGACGGACGAAGAAATTGCGATTTTTGCGCAAAAAATGGGTTTTGAACTGATCAATCCTGGCAACTGGACGTTTGCCACTCCCGAAATTTATTTGAGTGACCTGCATGACGAAAATGTTATCCGTTCAAATGAAGGTAATATCTTTGTCGTTGACTGTGATATTCGAATAAACACGCCGGAGCTTAGGTGCAAAGGTATCAGAAAACTTTCGGTTGAGGTTTCTTTGATGTAAATATTCCATCCTTTTTTCGTACCTTTGTCGTCTCAACAGGCGAAAAAGGACATGAATTCACTCGCAGATCAACTTAAACAGCGTATTCTGGTGCTGGATGGTGGCATGGGAACCATGCTGCAACGGATGCAGGGCACCGAACAGGACTGTGTCCGTCGGATCCATCAGCTGTACATTGAGGCGGGTGCCGACATCATCTCCACCCACACCTTCACCGCCAACGAAGGCCCCGAATTGCGCGAGCGCAACCTGCGTTTCGGACGCCTTGCCCGCGAGGTGGCCGATGCCTGTACCGACCGCAAAATCTATGTGGCCGGCTCGGTGGGGCCTACCAACCACACCCTGTCGATGTCCGATGACGCGACCTTCGACCAACTGTATCGAGGCTATGCCACGCAGATGAAGGCTCTGGCCGAAGGGGGCGTCGATGTCTTTATCTTCGAAACATTCTTTGATACCCTTAACCTTAAGGCCGCATTGGTTGCTGCCCGCGATGTCGCACCCGATATGCCCTTGATGGTGTCGGCTACCCTCGAAAAGAGTGGCCGATTGCTGAGCGGTCAGACCATCGAAGCCTTTGTGGCCACAGTTGCCCCGTTCAAACCCTTGAGCATCGGGTTCAACTGCTCGTTTGGTGCGCGCGATTTGCTTGGCTATGTGGTACAGCTTTCGCAGTGCAGTCCGTTTTACCTGAGCGTCTATCCCAATGCGGGGCTGCCCAACCAGTTGGGCGAGTACGACGAGTCGCCCGAAATGATGGCCGGCTTTATGCAACCTTATTTCGACCAAACACTGCTCAATGTAGTGGGCGGTTGCTGCGGTACGACCCCCGACCATATCCGTCTGATTGCCGACAAGGCACGTACGGCCCGGCCGCGCCGCTTGCCCGAGTTGTCTGAAACCTCGATGTTGGCCGGATTGGAGCCCTTGCAGTTCGACCATTTTGTGCATGTGGGCGAGCGGACCAACGTGGCCGGATCCAAAAAGTTCGCCAAGCTCATCGCCGCCAAAAACTACGACGAAGCCCTCTTGGTGGCCCGCCGTCAGGTCGAGGGCGGAGCGCAGGTCATCGATGTCTGCATGGACGACGCGCTGCTCGACGCCAAGCAATGTATGGCCGAGTTCCTGCACTTGGCCGGTGCCGACCCCTATATCGCCAAAGTGCCGGTGATGATCGACTCCTCGAAGTGGGAGGTGCTGCAAACTGGTCTCAAAAACACGCAGGGCAAACCGATTGTCAACTCCATTTCGCTCAAAGAAGGCGAACAGGTCTTTCTGGAACGTGCCGCCTACATCCAAAAAT
>JAGACJ010000131.1 GCA_017614195.1 Paludibacteraceae bacterium | reverse complement strand
GGCGACTACGAAAGCGACCTCTATGGCGCTGGTAGTTACGGCTGCTACTGGTCGGGTTCGCTCTACGCGGGCAGACCGGCCAACCCGTGCGACGCTTACGACCTCGACTTCGGTTCTTGGGACTACGTGCGTTGGTACGACATCCGCCGCTTCTATGGGCGATCCGTTCGCCCAGTTGTGAAACAATAATATGTTGAATCATATTCCACTCGCCAGGAAGAAACGGAAAAGCACGACGTTTTGGTGATTTTCAAAAAAATTACTAACTTTACCCTTGATATGACCTGTCAAGGGTATTTTTATTTGGCAATATTAAAAGAAGGAATCACAAAGAAAGCATTCAAAAAGAAACATAACATTATTTGCTAACTGTTCGGTATCATTCTGAAACCTAGGAAATTTTGGAACACGTTAATACCTGCGAACAAGTCAGTTGTAATGTCTGCGCCGTGCGTGGACTTGGCTTGTCTGGTATTACGGGTTTTCCTAGGACCTCAGAATGTGGGCATAGTCTGGTCCGCGCATTTTGTTGTCCTATGGAGAATCTGTAAACCGATCCGGAAGCAAGTCAAACCGCACTCCCATGGAAGAACTGCACATCGGAACCTTGATTCGTGACGAACTCCGCCGGCAAGGTTTGAACAACCGCATCTTGGCCGACGCCTTGAGCATCAACATGCGAACCGTCAACAAAATCTTTCGTAAACAAGACATCGATACCCGGCAGCTGCTGCGGATTTCGCAGTGCCTTGGCGTCGATTTTTTCAAATACTATTCAGAGCAGGTTTTTCAAGCCCCCGCTCAATAGCTGCGGGCAGCGATGTAGTCAAGGTATAGGGCGAGCGACTGCTTGAATTTCGTCCAAATGTGGGTCAAAAATACCAGATTTGGAAGAAATTCTACAGAAAGATTCCCATATATAGAGGCAAAGAGATCTTGGTTTCTACCACGCCCAAATTTCCGCCACTCAGTTTATATCCGCATAAAACTTCTTTTTGATTCAGGATTTTGTTCATTGATTCGGTAGAATCTTTCTTCGCTTTTACCTCTACTATTACAGGACGAGCATCGCACTCCAACAGAAATTCTATTTCAATGGAATTATCCTCTTTCATATAATGTTTGTAAGGATATTAACACCGCAAATATACCTATCTTTTTCTAATTTTGCAGATTTTTGGAAGGGTAAAAGTGTTAAAAATGCAGATTTTTGGAAGGGTATAGCTATTAAATTTGCAGATTTTTTGAGATTCTGAGCTCAGTAGCTGCGGGAGGAAACGTAGTCGAGGTAGAGCAAGAGCGACGACTTGACGGGGCCGTCGGGATAGACCGAAAGGCAGGCCTCGGCTTCGGCCTTGAGACGCTCGAGGCATTGAGTGGCATAGCGGATGCCGCCGTCGCGGCGCGCCATTTCCTGCAAACGCTCGACATCGGCCTCCTCCAAGAGACGCAGCATTTCGTTGCGCTTGGCCTCATCGGCCTGCTCATACACATGGATAAGCGGCAAGGTAAACTTGCCCTCGCGGATATCGTTGCCCGTAGGTTTGCCCACTTTCTGGGCATCCTCGTAGTCGAGCAAATCATCTTTAATCTGGAAACACATGCCCAGGTTGCGACCGAACTCCGCCATCTGAAGCCAACTGGCCTCGTCACTACCCGATGCCGTCATGGCTCCCAGGCGGGCACAGGCTTCGAACATCGCCGCAGTTTTGGCATAAATGACCTGGTAATACACCTTTTCGGAAAACGACTGGCTATTGGCACAATCGAGCTGCAAGAGCTCGCCGCCCGCCAGGGTTTTGCCCAACTGGGCAATCACATTCACCACCCCGACTTGCTGCGTGGCGCACGATGCTGCAAGCGCCGACGATAGGTAGTAGTCGCCGCTGAGTACCGCCACCTTGCTGCTGAACTGGGCCGCCACCGAAGGCTTGCCTCGGCGCATCGAAGACTCGTCGACCACATCGTCGTGCATCAGGCTGGCCACATGCAACAGCTCGAGCGCCGCGGCCGACTGCATCGACGACAGCGTAGGCTCGCCGACCAACCGCGCCGAAAGCAGCACCAGCATCGGGCGCATCTGCTTGCCCGACGAGGCTTGCACATGCGCAATCACCTGCTGCAGAAGCGGATTTTCGGACTGCACAAACGCTGAATAAGTTGCCCGGAAGGTTTGCATCTGCTCCGATATCGGGGCGACTATTTGCTCGAGAACTGACATATCTTTGGCGAATGACAAGGCAAAATTACAAAAAAAAAGCATACCTTTGCAGCATGAAGCGGATTTGTGCGATAACAATGGCGCGTAACGACACTTTTTTCCTCAAAAAGTGGGTGTCGTACTACGGCGCGCAATTGGGCGAGGAAAACCTGTACATCTGGCTCGACGGCAAAGACCAGGAGTTTGAAGACTACACGGGCCCAGCCCATGTCGAAGCCGTTGAACGCATTGGCGGTCAGGTAGTTGCGGCCGAGAAACAACGGCTGCGCTTTTTGTCGGACCGCCAGGCCGAACTGCTCGGACAATACGATATCGTCATCGGCGTCGATGCCGACGAATTCCTGCTGGTGGACCCCGCGTTGAACCAAACATTGGGCGAATACCTGTCGGGACTGACCATCCGCACCTCGGTATCGGGATTGGGCCTTGATGTCGGACAGCACCTTGGGGAAGAGGGTCCGATCAATGCCTCACAGCCGTTTTTGCAGCAGCGCCACTATGCCGTGCTGTCGTCGCGCTACACCAAACCCTCGGTTGTCAACCGCCCCGTTTTGTGGGGGTCGGGATTCCACCGCGTCAAAGGCCACAACTTTCATATCGACAAACACCTCTACCTGCTGCATTTTGGCTATTTCGACGACGGCATGATCCAAGCCCGTTTTTCGGACGCCGACCGGATGGCTGCTGGCTGGGGCCGCCACATCGCCAAGCGCACCCGCACCATCCGCCAAGTGACCTCGCTCAAAGCCCGCAATGCCGACCGCTACATGCCCATCGCCCGATTTATCCAAACATGGTTCCGCCCCTTCTACGCCATCAACAAGCCGGCCATGGCAGGCATCAAATGGGTGGTAAGGATTCCGGACCGTTTCGGCGACATCGTATAACAAGCAATTTGTATAATCTGTCACAATACACTATCTTTGCAGTAAACTTTTGAGAACCATGAAAAACGAATTTATCCAGTTGTGCAATACCATTTTTGAAAAATCAATCAACGATTATCACAAAAACGATTGCGTTGACACGCCGATCAACAACCCCTACCCCGAAAAATCAATCGAATACTGGTTGTATCTCAAAAACTGGATTGACACCGTACAATGGCATCTCGAAGACATCATCCGTGACCCGGAGATCGACCCAAAAGAGGCGTTGGTTATCAAACGCCGCATCGACAAATCGAACCAAGACCGCACCGATTTGGTGGAATTGATTGATAGCTATTTCCTCGACAAATATGCCGGTACGAAGGTACTCGAAGGGGCCACCATCAATACCGAATCGCCAGCATGGGCCGTTGACCGCTACTCGATTCTTTTCCTCAAAATATACCACATGCAAGAGCAGGTCGGCCGCAAAGAAGCCGCCGAAGACCACCGCAAGGCATGCCAGACCAAATTGAACGTCTTGCTCGAACAGAAACAAGATTTGTCGACCGCCCTCGGCCAATTGCTCGACGACATTGCCGCCGGACGCAAGTACATGAAAACCTACAAACAGATGAAAATGTACAACGACCCGGCCTTGAACCCCGTTTTATACGCCAATAAATGAGTAAATTCCTGGCCATACGGTTGGCAGCCATGGGCGATGTGGCCATCAGTGTACCTGTGTTGTGTTCGTTTGCCAAAAACTACCCGCAACATACACTATATGTGCTTACCAAGCCCAACTTTGCGCCGATGTTCGCTTCGGCACCCGACAATCTCCACGTCATTGGTATCTACCTGAAGCAGTCGGGATCGCTGCTTGGCCTGATACGCTTTTTCCGCGAAACGCTGAAGCCGCTTCACATTGATTACGTTGCCGACCTGCACAATGTAATGCGCTCGTGGGTTCTCGATTTTTGCCTGCGTCTGCATGGAGCCAGAATCGCCAAACGCGCCAAAGACAAGAAAGAACGCCTCGAATTACTGAATCACCGCATTCATCGCCCACTCAAGGCCTATTACCAGCGGTTTGCCGATGTGTTTGCCAAACTTGGATTCGCTATCAGGTGGGACTTCGCCCCCTGGAAACCCGAATGCCCCCTACCTGCCGATGGGGCCAAATGGATTGGCATAGCGCCCTTTTCGGCCCACGAAGGCAAAGTATATCCACTCGACAAACTTGAGCTTGTTGTAGCGCAATTGTCGGCTCTTGATGGCGTTCGGCTGTTCCTGTTTGGTGGCGGCCGGCGCGAAGCCGAAATTTTATCGGGTTGGGCAGCCAAATACCCGCATACCGAGTCACTTGTCGGACGTTTCGGCCTGAAACAGGAAATCGGCGTTATGGCACAATTGTCGGTAATGCTGTCGATGGACTCGGCCAACATGCACCTGGCGTCGCTCACTGGGACACCCGTATTGTCAGTATGGGGTCCGTCTCACCCGCATGTAGGGTTTAGGCCATGGAATCAGAGCAACGACCGGTACATCCAATGTGAACTACCCTGCCGCCCTTGCTCTGAATGGGGCTCCAAACCTTGCAAACGCGGTGATTGGGCGTGCATGCACAACATACAACCCGACACCATTGCCGATAAAATCAAACAATACCTGTAACCCATGGCGCGTATTCTGATTGATTTGTATATGCTCAAATATCCGCACTGCGGATTCGGCCAGATTGCATGGAACTATGCACGGTTCTTTAAGGAGACGTATATACCGGACCCAAATCTGGAAATCACCTTGTTGGTGCCGCGCAAATACGTCGGTGCCTTTGGGAACAAAGTCAGATACGAGGCCGCCTCGCCCCTGAAAAAACTGTTCCCCCGGCTCTTCAAGCATTATGACTTGTGGCATTCGACCGATCAGATTCCCCGATTCAGACCGGCTTCGAAGGATACCATCTATGTGATTACCATTCACGATTTTAACTACGAATACGAAAAAACCGGCACCCCGTTGCTACACGCCCGCAAACGGCTAAGAAAATACGTAGACCGCGCCAATCACCTCATCTACATCTCACACTTTGCCGCAACCGACGGACAGCGTTTCTGCCCCCGTCCCGAATTGCCCCACAGAGTGATTATGAACGGTGTGGAAGACTTAACACGAAAGCCGGAATCCTGCCCTGCAGGAATCGATCCCAACCACCCGTTCTTCTTTACTATCGGCGAAGTGCGTGCCAAGAAAAACTTTCATGTGCTGCTCGATGTCATGAAATCGTTTCCCGAATACCAACTGTACATCGCCGGATCGCACCCCACCGACTATGCCGCACAAATACAAGCGCGCATCGAACACGAAAACATTTCTAACGCTCACTTGATCGGACGCGTCTCCGACCCCGAGCGGGTATGGCTGTACCGCCACTGCAGTGCCTTCGTGTTCCCCTCGTTATTCGAGGGATTCGGACTTCCGGTGATTGAGGCTATGCAATTCGGACGGCCGGTATTCTCATCAAACAAAACCTCTTTGAAGGAAATTGGAGGCGAATGCGCCTATTTTTGGGATAATTTCGAGACCAGCTACATGTGTGAGGTTCTTCGTAAGGGTTTGAAAGATTTTGAAGAGCACCCCGAACGCGACGAAGCCAACCGCGCGTACGCGGCCACCTTCTCGTACGAACGCAATCTCAATGCTATAGCCAACTGCTATCGCGAGTTACTCTCACAAAAATCAAGATAACTTTTTTTCTTGGGTAGGCAGGGTCAGGAAACAAAGCCAGAACAAGATGATAAAAGTGCCCTTATACAAGTAGAAGGGCATTTCGATTTGCATCAATACCATGGTGACGAGCCAAAAGACACCCAACATCCATGATTTCTGGCGATACGCCAGCCATGCAATCCACAACATCAGCACCGACACCAACAACAAACCGACCACCCCTGTCTGCATCAAGTCGCCGACAAACTGATGATGGGGATTTCCGAAATCGACATGTGCGTATGGATACCCCAGTTCGTGGGCCACTTCGTGCGACGCCATTTCGGCCCGAATTCCTTCCACACCACTTCCCAATACCGGATGGCAACCGATAAAATAAAATGCCGTTTCAAAATTTTGCTGACGGATAGGATCGGATATATAACGTGCGACCGCATCGTGCTTCAACAAACCGAAACAGAGGCAACCACACACCGACATGGCAACATATACGGCAAACCATTTGCGATATGGATACAAAAGCCGGCCTACACCAAGCGCACCGACCATCAACCACAAGATAAGTCCCGTACGGCTTTGCACTACGATTATCAGCAACAAAGAGGCTACGGACAACCCGATCAATTCGAGGTAATGAATGCGGGAAAAAGACCATCGATGGTCTAATCGCCAATAGGCTCCGGTCAATCCCATCAACACGCAAATACTGTTGTAGGTGGGATGGTGATAGTTGAACCAACCGAAAACCAAGTCGAATGCCGAATAATCCAACATTTTTTGCTTGTGGAATACAAACCAATCCGACAACGGAATCTGAAGCTGATGCGACTGCCAAATCCAACATACGAGGGCAACCAACACATACAACTCCGTCATGCGAACAAAGGCGGTCAATACTCCATCGCGATTAAAGCCTCGAGCATCTACACAGCAAAAGACCAATGGAATCGTCAGGAAAAGGCTGTAATTAATCAGTTTGTTCAGCCCGACCGACAAGTCTGGTGTCCAAATCAGACTGACAACGTGCCATAGGAAATAGGCAAACAACAACCAAAACATTGGTTGCCACAATTTAAACGAATGCCTTTTGACTGCAAAGACAATAGCCGTTGCAGCGAAGATGCAAAACGTTTGAAAACCCAATTGGACGCTAAAACAACATCCCGCACAAAACAAGGTCAGTGTAGCGGTTGTCAGTTTTTGCCAGGTTGGCAATTGTTTGAACCATGGAGCCAACGCCACATAGATGGCCGTCAATCCACAAATGGTACCCGAAACAATGTCAACAGGAAGAATCATATAGGTAAGTCGTCAATCGTATTAATAAAACAAAAAGCGCGCTGGCTTTCCATTGTCATACAATGCTCGGCCAAAAAATGGTCGAAAAGCACCTTGAGAGCATCATAATAACCCATGGTATTCAAAAACCAGACCTGAGCTTTCAATTCGCCAATCTGATGCCGCGCCATGATATCGGCCGCCTCGTCAAGTGTGCCGAGCCCACCGGGAAGCACAACAAACAAATCGGCTTTCGACGCCATGAAATTCTTGCGCTCCGACAAGTTTTTGAAATACAACGTTTCGGAATTGTCGCTGTTGGGCAAGTCGCTGTCCTTCCATTTTTCGAGATTGACGCCGATAACCCGGCCGCCCGCCTGGGCACACGCCGAAGACACATCGCCCATCAAGCCGCAGGCATTACCTCCATAGATGAGCGTATGCCCCTTTTCGCCAATCAGACGACCAAGCCCGCAGGCCACTTGTCGGTAACATTCGGCTATCTTGTCGCTCGAAGAACAGTAGACGGCTATATTCATTCGGCGTCTGTTTGATTAGGCGTCAATACGGGCATAGGTAGCGTTTTCTTCGATAAACTGGCGACGCGGTTCAACGTCATCACCCATCAACATCGAGAAAATCTTATCGGCAGCAACAGCATCTTCGACCGTGATTTGCCGCAATGTACGGTGTTCGGGGCTCATCGTAGTCTCTTTGAGCTGCTGCTCGCTCATTTCACCCAAACCTTTATAGCGTTGTACGGTGATTCCGCCCTCGTTGCCGGCGCCGTATTTTTCGATAAAGGCAATGCGTTGTTGGTCATCCCAGCAATATTCCTCAATTTTGCCTTTCTTGCACAAATAAAGCGGCGGAGTGGCGATATAAACGTGACCACCTTCGATCAGCTCTTTCATATAGCGGAAGAAGAAGGTCAGAATCAGCGTTGCGATGTGGCTGCCATCGACGTCGGCATCGGTCATGATGATTACCTTGTGGTAACGCAACTTCGAAAGGTTCAACGCCTTGCTGTCTTCTTCGGTTCCGATGGTCACACCCAAAGCGGTGTAGATATTGCGGATTTCGACACTTTCAAAAGCGCGGTGCTGCATGGCTTTCTCCACGTTGAGGATTTTACCGCGCAGCGGGAGAATCGCTTGAGTACGACGGTCACGGCCTTGTTTGGCGGTACCGCCTGCAGAGTCACCCTCGACGATGAAGATCTCACATTCGGCAGGGTCTTTGCTAGAACAGTCGGCCAATTTGCCAGGCAAGCCACCGCCGGAAAGCGGGCTCTTGCGTTGCACCAATTCGCGGGCTTTGCGCGCCGCATGACGCGCCGAAGCAGCCAAAATCACCTTGTCAACAATGGTGCGGGCCTCTTTCGGGTGCTCTTCAAGATAATTGCCGAGGGCCTCGCTTACAGCCATATCGACCGAACCCATCACCTCGTTATTGCCAAGTTT
>JAGACJ010000130.1 GCA_017614195.1 Paludibacteraceae bacterium | reverse complement strand
TTCGTAATTAAACAAATCAATCAATCCGATTGCATGCTCCGACTGCTCAACCACCAACTTGAGCTGGCGCGTGGTATAAATATCCGATTCGGCCTGTTGCCGGATATACATCGACAACGCCTGATGCGACCACGGGGCCAGTGTGTTGCCGACCGACCAATGCCGAGGATCGTTTTCAATTTTTTTGAGCAGTTCCAAATCGCTCATTTCGAGCGCGCGCAATCGAATGGAATCCATATTGTCTAATTACAAGCGAATCGAGAAATCATCGTGAAGGATGACCACCCGTTTCAATGTTTTATTGCTGTCAATCAACCGTATCAACTCGCCGTAAGTATGGTCGGCGGCATTGTACTCCACTACCTCGCGCGCCACAAAAATCGAATGGCTGCGGAAGAACGTGTAGATGTAGGAGAAGAACATCAGCACCTGCACGCAAATGACTACCATAACATACCAGAATTTGTTGGTATAGTGTTTCTTGTAGTAAATGCTCATCGACTCGTAAAAGGTCCGCACCGAGGTCATTGAGTTCTTCTTGGCGCTTTCGCCCTTGTAATGCACAATGGTTTCGGGGAAATAATAGTTCTTAAACCCGGCTTTTGTGATACGGTATGACAAGTCGATGTCTTCGCCATACATAAAGAAGTCTTTGTCGAGCAATACCGTATCGCCTAAATCCTGTTTGTTCAACAACATAAAGGCGCCCGACAACACAGGCGTCTCGCCACAATCATGTTCGCCAAGATGTTCGTTGTAATAGGGGTTGCGTTTCATCAGACGCCAGATACCGAACATTTTGCAGAACGACGACCATAAGGTGGGCAGATTGCGTTTCGATTCGGGTAGGAAACGACCGTAATTGTCAATCATCCGTACGCCCAACGCACCAAAGTTTTCGGCCTGACCGGCAAAAGCCAAGACGTTCCGGATACAATTCTCCGACACAATTGTATCGGGATTGAGCAACAACACATACTGTCCTTGGGCCTGACGGATGGCAATGTTGTTGGCACGTGCGAAACCAAGATTCTCCGGAGCGTCAATCCATGTGACTTGTGGAAAATACGAGGTAACCCATTGACGCGAGTCGTCTTGCGAGTGATTATCCACCACAATCACTTCCGACTCAATACCCGTCAACGACTTATAAAGCGCGTCGAGACACTGCAACAGGTACTCTGGCACTTTGTAATTGATGATTACGACCGAAATTGTCATTGTATTTGATTCTGATTAATAGGTTTTCCAAAACTGCCACCATTTACGTTTGGGCCGCATTTCGTAATTGCCCCCCCAATCGGGTTTCCTTCCTTGACGCAACACGGCGTATATCACGCCCCAATCGGGTAGTCCACCAAGGTTACGGTCATCGATATACACGTCAACAGCGATCTTTCGCCGACCGTCTTTGACCGCGTCCTCCCCTTCAAATTCGGCATTGACGGCATAGAACTCCAATCCACGCTGCCGACAAAATTCCACCGCCTCATCGAGCAATTTGCCCGAACGCACAGTCCACAAGACGATGCGTTCGCCCTCATCTTGCAAACGGCGCAAAGTGTCGATGGCAAAGGGAATCTCCTTGCCTATCTTCGGATAGGCGTGCTGCACAATCGTTCCGTCAAAATCAACAGCGATGATCATTCAGTCTCTTTTTATCGTCTATGCCTTTCACGACCAGTATTTTTCTTCGGAGAACCAGAAAAAAAGGTTCAGGTTCGGTATGGCACACGGTTCACAATCGAGTTGCCCAAAGTCAGTTCATCGGCATATTGCAATTCGTCGCCTTGCGCCACGCCACGCGCTATGGTCGTCAGACGCACATGGGTACCGGCCAGTTTCTTGGCAATGTAGTAGGCGGTCGTATCCCCCTCCATCGTCGTACTCAACGCCAAAACCACCTCGTCGACACCTCCGGCTTCGACCCGACTGACAAGCGAATCTATTTCAAGGTCCGACGGTTTGATGCCGTCCATGGGCGAAATCACGCCGCCCAATACATGATAGAGCCCGCGGTAGCGACCGGTATTTTCGAACAGCATCACCTCCTTGATGGTCTCAACCACACAGATGGTGGACCTGTCACGCGAATGGTCGGCGCAAATGGCGCACTCATCCGTATCGGAGATATTGCGACAGTGTTTGCAATACTTCACTTCTTGTCGCAGCATCAGCACCGCGTTTGCAAAATCAGACACTACCTGCTCATCTTGCCTCAACAGGTGCAACGCCAAACGCAAGGCCGACTTGCGGCCGACTCCCGGCAGTTTGGCCAGTTGGTTGACAGCATTTTCGAGCAAATATGACGAGTAGGTCTGCAAAGTCCAAATTTTATTGACAAAATTACAAATTTAACTTAAAAAATAAAACAATTCGCCTCCACATTCACAACACATTCCCGATTTCTACCACAAATCGCACGGTTTTTCCAATTATTCGTAGATTTCGTCAGTTTTGCTTATCTTTGCAAAAAAACACGGTTATGCAAATCACTTCCGCCGAATTTTTGAAAAGTTGCGCCAAAGTTTCGGACTTACCAGGCACTCATGCGCCGGAATACGCGTTTATCGGACGTTCGAACGTGGGAAAGTCGTCACTCATCAATATGCTGACGGCTGTCAAAGGGTTGGCCCAAACCAGCTCGAAGCCAGGCAAAACCTTGTTAGTCAACTATTTTACCATCAACAACTCTTGGTTCTTGGTCGATTTGCCAGGCTACGGATTCGCCAAAGTCAGCAAAGAGGAACGCGCACGGCTGGAGCAACGCATCAAAAGTTACATTGCCAACCGCGAACAGCTGACCAACCTGTTTCTGCTTGTCGATTGCCGCCTCGAGCCACAAAAAATCGATTTGGAATTCATTGACTGGTTGGGAGAGAACGGCATTCCGTTCAGCATTGTGTTCACCAAAGCCGACAAATTGTCGAAAAAGGCACTCGACGAACACATTGCCGCCTACAAACAGACATTGGCGGAGACTTGGGAAAATCTGCCGCCAATATTCTGCTCATCGGCCGAGACCCGTATGGGTCGCGACGAGCTGTTAGACTACATCGAAGAAATCAACCGCTCTCTATAACATCATTCGTTTCCGGTGTAAATTTCGTGGGTCTGCGGGTTGATTCGCGACAGCTTGACCACTTGTGTCCCTAAGACTGGCACCGTAATCATCATCTGCAACGACTGTGCGTCAAGGGTTTTGATTCCGCCGCGAGGCGAAACACCCGGCAAATCCGAAAAAATAGGACAGTCTATAAACAACTCCTTCCCGTCCCAAGTCCACGAACCGTCCATATCAGGCTCATCGTTGCATTGGATATAGGCATGGCAGGTGCCGTCCTTGTACAATTCGACATAAGAGCCGACATCACATTGCTGATAGAAAGGATAGTCGACAATGTACCAACGGTTCGACAAGGCTTTCAGCGTGTCGGCCACATAGCCGTTTGTCATTTCCACTTCCGGTTTGTGACAACTGGCTGCCAACACGCACAAGACAACAGACAAGCATAGCAAAAGGAGTGATTTCTTCATACTTTTTCAGGTTAAGCCCACAAATTTTCGGGATATTCCCCTGCATCGACCAATGCGCGCAATGCAGCCTTCACATAGTCTTTGTCGGCAGCGTAAGTCACGCCGAACCATTTTGAAGTAGTACCAAGCACTTCGACTGTCGCCTGTTTGGTCTTAATCAAATGATCTACCATGGTAGGAATGTAGAATTCCGCCTTCAGGCTTTTTTCGTTTGTTTGAAGGAATTCCTTGAAATATTCGTAAGAGTATTCGAAATAATCCGGCGTAAAGCCCCACATGTTCATCGACACCAACGTTCCCTCCGCCACTTGCGACGTAGTACCGTCTTCGTTGTCGTTGACAATCGCCCCACCCTGCTCATGCAGTTTGGTATGCTCTACAATCGACAGCAACTGGCCGGCGGCATCGGTCGTACACACGCCACGCGATACGGTTCCCTGCTCCGACAAAGTATTGCGCACAGGAAAACCCACCATGCAGTATTTGTTTTGGGTCTGACCCATTTTCATCAGTTTTTCACCCAACACACGGAAAGCGTCGCGTCCGTAAAAATCGTCACCATTGATTACGGCAAACGGCTCTTTCACCACCCCACGACCCATCAGAATGGCATGATTTGTTCCCCATGGTTTTACCCGTTCGGGATTGACCGAGAACCCCTCGGGCAGGGCGTTCAAGTCTTGGAACACCACTTCGACCGGGATTTTGTGTTCGAACTTGGAGATAACTATGTCGCGAAAATCTTGCTCAAAATCGCGCCGGATCACAAACACGACTTTGCCGAATCCGGCACGAATGGCGTCGTAAATGGAATAATCAATAATGGTAGCACCGCAAGGGCCAAGCGGATCCATTTGTTTGAGACCGCCATAGCGGCTTCCCATACCAGCCGCCATTACATATAATGTGGGTTTGTTCATAAGACTGTTATTGGTTATTGTTTAAGAAAATGCAATATGGTTTGGCGCAAATGCGGCAGCGACATGTCATCGACCTGACAGGGGCAGACTCCCGGATACAACTGCAATTCGAACAGTTTGGAGGCAGCCTGCATCCGAGAGACGTACATCCAAAAGTCCGACAAATCGGCACGTTCCAGACTAACCGACCCGACTAACAGCAACCGGCCGTTGAAGGCATTGCATTGGCTAACCGGCGATTCGGTGGCATATCCTGCATTGGCTCCCTGTGTCTGCATCTGACGCACCACCGTCAGCGGGTGGCAGGTACGCAAATCGGTAACGGGACGCAACGCCACACAACCTGCAAATGGTGTATCGGGCAAGCTGCAGGCCGTCATGGCAACCGATCCAGACAGACCTGCGCCGGCGATGTACAAATGGTTGGCGTCAATGTTGTATCGGTCTGCCAACACTTGTGCCAACTTGGCATAGTCTTGCGCGGGCACTGTGCAAATATGACGGTATGCGGCTTGTTCAAAGGCCTTTCCCCTACCCGTTGCCCCGCTTACTTGGAAGCAGGCCACCGTATAGCCTGCATCAGTCAGGAAGGTATAGTCGGTCCAATTGACTTGCAGGGGGTCGGCAACGAGTATCACCAAGCCGCTCGGATTCGTTGCCGGCAGGATGTAGCCGGCAAAGCCGGCGGCCTCGGAGGGAGTTACCGCAATGGCAGGTTCGGTCGGTTCCGATATAGCCAGCTCGCCCAAAGACTTGCCTTTGGCATCGAAGACCTCCATTTGCCCGTCTTTGAAAATGGAGACGTATTTGCCTGTTGCGGCCAGCGAAACCTGACTATTGCCCACATTTTTAATCACCTCGACAGATTTGGCCGACTTTACATTGACGGCGCTAACCGTACGCTGCAACGGACCGGCTTGCGACGATATGTAGAACAAGTTTCCGGTCTGCTCGTCATATCCGACGATTGACATGACGTCAAATTTGCCGCTCGTCAGTTGTTTCTGTTTGCGGCCAAGCATGTTATATTGGCAGATGTGGGTGTAACCATCGGCTTGTGTCAGTGCGAAATAAGAAGTCTGCGCAGGATCTGCCACAAAGTTGAGCGCGGCAGACGGAGTGATAAACTTTTCGTCCTCATCAGTATGCAGCACTTTGGCGATCAACGTCCCGGCATCCACCATCACCACTTGCAGCTTGTTCTGACGCTCATTGAGACAAGTCACGGCAAACTTCATCGGGTCGGTGGTCGGCACTATCTTGACGATGCAAGTGGCGTCTTGCGGCAACGACACGAGTTTATTCCACTTATACTGCATGCTGTACAGGTACAATTCGCTGTCCTTGACGTAGGCGAGGTGTCTGCCATCGGCCAGCCATGCCATTGTGATACGCTCGCCGAAGGCCGTGCCAAACGCCTCTTCGCGCACCCCATTGATGACACCTTTCGCCGCGTCTTTGGTGACGGCGAACTCAGTTTCGTATTCGAGCCGACGCACCCAAATGTCATTGTCGCGTACAAACGCCAGATTTTTGCCGTCAGGCGAGAACAGCGGTTCTGACACCATGCCGTCAGAAGAAACCTGCCCGCATAGATTGGAATCGATTTTGTAAAGATAATAAAGTCCGTCATCGCCAAGCAACAAGATACGACGGTCATCGGGACTGAACCAGAAGCCGGTTACCTTTGCTGGTTTCTCGCCACGCATTTCGGCAAGTTTGAACAACGACTCGCCTCCCACCGGCTTTTTATAAGCGGCCGACAGAATTTGCCCGTCTTTATAATAACAGAAATGCTCACCATCCGACATGGGTGCGGAAGGTGATTCGGCAGCCACTGCCACGCCAATGGCGAACAATCCTGCCATCAAACCAGCAAAATATTTGCGATATGACATACTAAATGACTTGTTTTGGTTGTTTGTCGGACAAAGATACTTATTTATTGGCATAAATTGTCAGTTTGTCAGTAAATTTTGATTTGGCATAATATTTGAAGTATGAACGGCGAAACATCGTTTCAACCGATAAAATTGAAAAACAAAACAATTAAATTTATACAACTATGAGCAAGATTATTGGAATTGACTTGGGTACCACCAACTCGTGTGTATCCGTAATGGAAGGCAACGAGCCTACCGTAATCGCCAACAGCGAAGGCAAACGCACCACTCCTTCGATTGTGGCCTTTGTCGATGGCGGCGAACGCAAGGTCGGCGACCCGGCCAAACGTCAAGCCATCACCAACCCGAAAAAGACCATTTTTTCGATCAAGCGTTTCATGGGTGAGACTTACGACCAAGTGTCGAAAGAAATCGCCCGCGTCCCCTACAGCGTAGTCAAGGGCGACAACAACACGCCGCGTATCGACATCGACGGACGTCTCTACACGCCGCAAGAGATTTCGGCCATGATTCTTCAAAAAATGAAGAAAACCGCCGAAGACTATCTTGGCAGCGAAGTGACCGAAGCGGTCATCACCGTACCGGCCTACTTTAGCGACTCGCAGCGTCAGGCAACCAAGGAAGCCGGCGAAATCGCAGGTCTGAAAGTGAAACGTATTGTCAACGAACCGACGGCTGCCGCTTTGGCATACGGTTTGGACAAATCCAATAAGGACATGAAGATCGCCGTATTCGACCTTGGTGGCGGTACGTTCGATATCTCCATTCTGGAATTGGGCGACGGCGTTTTCGAAGTAAAATCGACCAACGGTGACACCCACCTCGGTGGTGATGACTTCGACCATGTCATCATTGACTGGCTGGCCGATGAATTCATGAAAGACGAAGGTTTGGATTTGCGTCAGGACCCGATGGCTTTGCAACGACTCAAAGAAGCCGCCGAAAAGGCCAAAATCGAGTTGTCGTCTTCGACCTCGACCGAAATCAACCTGCCCTACATCATGCCGGTCAATGGTATGCCCAAACACTTGGTAAAAACTTTGAGCCGTGCAAAATTCGAGCAATTGGCCGACTCGTTGATCCAAGCCACGGTTGAGCCTTGCCGCAAAGCCATGAAAGACGCCGGCTTGAGCAACTCCGACATTGACGAGGTGATCCTCGTAGGCGGTTCGTCGCGTATCCCGGCCATCCAAGCCAAAGTGCAGGAAATCTTCGGCAAAGTGCCTTCGAAGGGTGTGAACCCCGACGAGGTGGTTGCCGTAGGTGCTGCCATCCAAGGCGGTGTGCTGACGGGCGAAGTGAAAGATGTGTTGCTGCTCGACGTTACCCCGCTTTCGTTGGGTATCGAAACCATGGGCGGTGTGATGATCAAGTTGATCGACGCCAACACCACCATCCCGACCCGCAAGTCGGAAGTGTTCTCGACAGCCAGCGACAAC
>JAGACJ010000129.1 GCA_017614195.1 Paludibacteraceae bacterium | reverse complement strand
CTGGATTTTGTCGCTAAACTTTGTAAACCGATGGAATAAAAAAAGTCCGCTTGCGGTTCTCCGCTTGGATTAACATTTGAAGAGATTTCTATTCCAACCTTCGTTTTATACAACAAATCCATGGTGGTGGATGTCTTTCCAAAAGTACCTATCGAAAGTAATGATTTTGGAGTTTGGGTATTGTTTGGCAAACTCAATCCAACTCGTTTTGAGAAGACTGTTTCGTTGTTTTTGACCGTGTTGGAATAGAAGATTGTACCCTTAGTGGTACCGTCGTTTTGCACCTTGAGCTGGGCAAGCAGCATTGTCGGGGTGAAAAGCATGCCTATGGCGAGGCATATCAGGTTCTTTTTCATCGATTGGTTTTGTATAGGTTAAAAAACAAAGCAAAAGTATAGATATTTTTTCATTTTACCCCCCCCGTTTGGTTAACCATTGTTAAATAATGCCATATACAACCATTGTTAAATAATGCCATATACAAATATATCTGAGTTGATATAGAACATTTGCAATATGTAATATAAATTATAAACAAAAACGGACACCAAAGAAAGCTGTTCGCATTAGTTTTTATACATTTTTGTTTGAAAATCAAATATTTTGCTTACCTTTGCAGTCCCAAAAATCAGCGGCTGTGGCGTAACTGGTAGCCGCGCCAGACTTAGGATCTGGTGCCGTGAGGCGTGTGGGTTCGAGTCCCGTCAGCCGCACAATACAACTGCTGGAAGCGTTTTCCGGACAATTCGGAATCACTTCCGACAGTTGTTGGTTTTTGAATCGTAATTTTAATTTTTTTTACATAGCCCGTAACATTATGAATGTTTCGCAAAACAACAATGGCAGCGTAAGCGCCACGCTCTTGGTCAAAGTCGGCTCGGCCGATTATGCACCGAAAATGGAAAACGCCATCAAAGAATTCCGTAAAAAAGCAAAAATGCCGGGATTCCGTCCGGGTCAGGTTCCTGCCGGCTTGGTTAAAAAGATGTATGGCAAGGAACTGTTAGCCGAAGAAGTGAACAAACTGATTTCGGAAGCATTGTATGACTACATCAAGGACAAAGACCTCAACATCTTGGGAGAACCCCTCCCCACGGTTGGTTTCACCGCTCCCGACTTGGTAGAAGGCAACGATTTCGAATTTTCGTTCGACGTGGCTCTTGCTCCCGACATCAACTTGTCGTTGAACAAGAAAAACAAAATCAAATATTTCCAAATCGACGTTGACAAAGCGTTGATTGAAAAACAGACCGCTGCTTACCGCGGCCGCTATGGTAAATACGTACAAGCCGACAAAGTTGAGGAAAAAGACGTCGTAAAAGGCGAACTCGCCGAGGTTGACTCCAAAGGCAAGGTAGTTGAAGGCGGCGTAACGGTTGCCAACGCGCTGTTGAGTCCCAACTACATGAAGAACAAGAAAGAACAGGCCAAGGTGATGGGTGCCACTGTTGGCGCGACTTTTGTGTTCAATCCTGCCAAGGCATTCGACAACGAAGCCGAAATCGCTTCGCTGCTGCAAATCGACAAGGAGGCTGCCAAGGCCTTCACGGCTGACTGCCAATTTACGGTAAAGGAAATCACCCGTTTTGCCGAGGCCGAAATGAACCAAGAGTTCTTTGATGCCTGCTTCGGTGCCGGAACGGTAAAATCAGAGGCAGAGTTCTCTGACAAAATCAAAGCTGGTTTGGAAGAACAGTTCGTAGCCGACAGCGATGTGAAATTCATGATTGACTTGCGCGACATGGTATTGTCGAAAATGAAAGACGCCCAGTTTGACGACGACTTGCTGAAACGCTGGCTCAAAGCCAACAACGACAAGATGACCGACGAGCAGATTGAAAGCGACTATCCCAAGATGATTGAGGACTTGAAATGGCAGTTGTTCCAAGACAAGTTTGCCAAAGACAACAAGCTGACAATCGAAAAGGCTGACTTGGACGCTGTTGCCAAACGTCTGACAAAAGCCCAGTTCGCCCAATACGGCATGCTCAATGTACCCGACGACATCGTTGAGAACTACATGGAGCAGATGATGAAGGACAAAGACGGTGCCCGTCGCGTAGCCGACCGCGCCATGGAAGACAAGATCATCGCCGCCATCAAAGACCAAGTGAGTGTTGACGAAACGAAGATCAGCTTCGAGGACTTCAACAAATTCTTTGAAAAGTAATTTTCTTACAGATACGAAAAAAGGCCGGTTGGATTCAACCGGCTTTTTTTGTTTAGTGTGAAGCGCCCCCAATCATCTTGGTAAGGCCGACAAACTCGGCTACCGACAGTTGCTCGGGGCGTTTGTCGAAAATGGGGTCGGACAGGTCGGTCTGGGTTCCGGCAAGGCTGCGAAGCGAATTGCGCAACGTCTTGCGCCGCTGGTTGAACGCCGTTTTGACTACCATGCGGAAAAGCGCCTCATCGCAATCGAGCCGCTGTACGCCGTTGCGGCGCATACGAATCACCGCCGAATCGACTTTAGGAGGAGGGTTGAACACCCCGGGCTTGACGGTGAAAAGATATTCGATGTCGTAATAAGCCTGCAAAAAAACACTCAAAATACCATACGCCTTTTTGCCAGGAGGCGAAGCCAGACGCTCGGCCACCTCCTTCTGTATCATACCAGAGATGACCGGGATACGGTCGCGCAACTCGAGCGCCTTGAAAAAAATCTGCGATGAGATGTTGTAGGGATAATTGCCAATAAGCATAAACGGCTCTCCGTCAAACAAATGGGTCAGATCTTCGCGCAAAAAGTCGGCAGCGATGATGCGCCCTTCCAACTCTGGGAAATTACGCTCGAGATAATCGACCGACTCGCTGTCGATTTCGACGACCTTCAAATTGTTGTTGGGGTTTTGCAGAAGATACTGCGTAAGCACTCCCATTCCAGGTCCAATCTCAAGCACATTGGCGCGCCCGGCATGGTCGAGCGTATCGGCAATCCGTTTTGCCACACTCAAATCGGTCAGAAAATGCTGTCCGAGGGCTTTTTTGGGCTTTACATAATTCATACAATACCTTTTATGGATACAAAGGTGGTCATTTTTCTTGATATTCCGTCGAAAATAGCGTGATTTCTTGTAAGTTTGCTTAACTTTGCCTGTTGCAATGCTTAAAAAACTCGGAACATATCTTTTGCAAGCAGTCGTACGCTTCATCGACTTCTTTTACCCGCCACTGAGAAAATGGCTAAGCCTCGAGCTCTATCATTATCTGGCATGTGGGTGCCTCAATGCCGTCCAAGACTGGTTGTTGTATTCGTTTTTCTACAACATTGTACTGCGTCGCCAAATTGTCGATTTGGGATTTTTTGCGTTTGAACCGCACTCGGCTGCGCTGATTATGGTCACCCCGATTACCTTCTTTGTCGGTTTCAGTTTTTCGAAATACATCACGTTCAGAGGTTCCGAAATCAAAACACACTGGCAGCTTGTTCGGTATGCGCTGATTCTGACCATCAATTTTATGGTCAGTTGGGGATGTATCAAACTGTTGGTCGAAGGGATCGGCTTGTATCCTACGCCTTCAAAAATGATTACCACGGTCATTACCACCCTTATCAGTTTTCTTTTACAAAAGTACTATTCATTCCGCAAACATGGCCGAAACGAACAACTGGATTGACCGACACCTCAAATGGATCAAAATCGTGGTGATGATCGCCGCCTACGGTTATCTGGTCTATATGCTGGCAACCTTTGACAACTACAAGGGCTTTGCCGACAATTTCGACCACATGACCTGGCAGCGTTGGGCGCTACTACTCTCTGCTGTCATGCTAACGCTTGTCAATTGGGGGCTGGAGGGCGTCAAATGGTGGATGCTTGTCAAACCCTTTGAAGACATAACACTGACTAAGGCGGTTAAAAGTGTATTGATAGGCCTCACGGTCGGTTTTTTCACCCCAAATCGGGTCGGAGAGCCGGCGGGGCGTGTATTATTGTTAAGCGAAGGTAAGCGGTTAACCGGGATTTCGCTTGTCATTGTCGGAGCGCTGGGTCAGGTACTTGCCAACATCTTGTTTTCGGTACTGGCATTAATTATGCTTTCGGGCAGCCAAATGCAACGTATCGGCAATGTGCCTGACTATTGGATACCCGTATCTATTGTATTGCTGGTGGCCACACTGGCGTTATTTCTGACCATGCCGAAATGGAGCTCCCGACTAATCGGCAAAACGTCGGAAAAAGGCCTCGGCGTCTATCTGTGTCAGTTTTTGCAGGCCGGTACTTTGAGCGACACCCGCCAGCTGTCGCACATCGCATTGCTTTCGCTATTACGTTACGCCACCTACACGGTTCAGTATTATCTGATCATTCTGTTTTTCGGCATCGAGATTTCTTTGGTCGAAGGATTTATCCTCCTCCCGCTTAACTTTTTGCTGGTTTCGGTAACTCCGTCAATATCGTTTTCGGAACTTGCTGTACGCGCCCCGTATGCCGTCGCTTTGTTAAAATCCGTCACCGACAACACGCTGGGCGCCGCCCTTGCCGG
>JAGACJ010000128.1 GCA_017614195.1 Paludibacteraceae bacterium | reverse complement strand
TTTGACCGGCGGCGCGGGTGACGTGCGGTATACGGCGGCAATATCATTGCCGCCTGTTCCCTTTCCTCAGCGGGCCGGCACACAGGATATACCTTTCGTCCTCCGTGCCGTACAGGCCGTAGAACCTCGGGCAGCCCGCGCAGCCTTTGCGGATGAGGCAGAGCGGTCGGATGATGTCCACGTTGAGGTGGTCGGTCTTGAGCAGTGGCGGCATGGTCGAAAACGCTCCCTGAAAAGTCAGGTTCATGAGCAGCGTTTCCAAAATGTCGTCTTGATGGTGCCCCAGCGCCACTTTGTTGCAGTGCAGTTCGGCAGCGGTTTGGAATAGCAGTTTCCGACGATTCCACGCACACAAAAAGCAAGGTCCTCGGTTGGGGTCGGTGTCGGGGTCGAACTTGCCGGTGCGGTGGACGAATTCGACGCCCCATTGCCTGCAGTAGTCACTCAAGTAGCCGATATCGGCGGTGTAGGGCACGTTTTCCATGCTGATATGGGCGGCCACGACCTCGAAACGAGGTTTGAAAATGCGTGACCGCTGAGCCAATACCTCAACGAGCGCTAGCGAGTCTTTCCCGCCCGACAAACCGATGAGAATGCGGTCGCCGTCAGCGACGAGACCATAGTCTTTCATGGCCTTGCCTGCCTTTTGGTGCAGGTTGCGGAGGCATTTTTCGTTGTCGGATAGTTGGGGCATGGTTGCTGTTTTGCCTGCAAAGGTACGAAAAACACGCGCAAGCCGAGCGCGAATGCGAATAAATTTGTGTGTGAATAGTTTTTATCTGCAGCCTGAGCTTGTTGAAGGCACTGGGTGCTACTTGTGTCAGTGGTTTTGACAGACTCAACCACCGAATGCTCGTTTTGTTACGAATTTGTTACAAAAATGTGTGGTTCTGGAAACTTTTAATGTGAATGAGTTTCCTTACAAGTTACTGATAATTAAGAGTATGTATATTTTGCAAAAATAATTTTTGAAAATTTTACAGAAAAATCAACCATACTAAAACCGAATGTGTTATTTTTGCAGCGTTTTAAGGATGCAAACCGCCTTGTAATATGGAAAACGCTGTACGATCGATGATATTGAAAACTGCCGAAGCCCTCTTCGTCAAATTCGGCATACGTTCGGTCAGCATTGATGACATCTGCAAGGAAATCCAGATTTCCAAGAAAACCTTTTACACCGAATTTGAGCAGAAAGCCGATTTGGTGGCGGAGGTCTGCACCCGCATCGTCGGCAAGCAGAAATCCGAAAAAGAACAGGCGCGTTTGGCCGAAATGGCCGGAGATAACCCCATTGATGCCATCTTCAGCTACCGGCTTCCGCTTCAAAGCAAGGTGCATAAGAAATACGCCGCCTTTATGTACGATTTGAACAAGTACTATCCCGAAATACAGCAGCAGCGCCTGGAAACGAAGGCCGACGAAATCCGGCGGATGTTGGCGGCTTTTTTGCAAAGCGGGGTGGAGCAGGGCTGGTTTCGAAACGATTTGAACCTGGAGCTGTTGCCCCAGTTCCTGACCAAATGGCAGAGCATTACTTCCCAAATGCTGCAAGAACTGGAACCTGAGCAGATTCCTCAGTTCTTCGATGTGTTGTCGGATGCGCTGGTGCGTATGGTGTGCAGCGAAAAGGGAATGGCTTATTATACCGAAAATTATTTGAACAAATAAGTTTACCTAATATATGAAAAGATTTTTGATGTGGATGACAATGACTTGCTGTACGGTATTTCTTGCCGTGGCACAGGAAAACTTGTCATTGAGTTTGAAGGATGCGGAGTCGTATGCCATCGAGCATAACCGGACGCTGCAGAACGCCTCGCTGAGTGTGCGCCAGGCCGAAGCCAAACGCTGGCAGTCGATTGCGTCGATGCTGCCGCAGGTGGATGCCAGTTTGTCGTACATGAATATGTGTGGTTACAAAATAAATATGGGCATGATGGAAATGGCCATGCCGCCCTACGGCTCGCTTTCGCTGACGGCTTCGATCGCAGTCAACGGCCAGATGATTATGGGGGCGCTGATGTCGGACTTGTCCATTGAGATGTCGGATTTGTCGGTCAAAAAAACCGAGCAGGTAATCGGTGCAAATGTCATGACGGTTTATGTGTCGATATTGGCGACCGAGCAGTCGGCCGGTTTGCTCAAGCAAAGCCAGACCAATTTGCAAGATATGTACAATATGCAGGCCAAGGCAGTCGAAGTGGGCAGTGTGGAGCAAGTGGATGCCGACAAGTTGCTCGTCCAGTTGGCCAGTATGAAAAACCGCATCAATAACATGGACCGCCAATTGCAAGTGCTTTACAACTCGTTGCGTTTGTTGTTGGGAGTCGGTGTGGATACCGAACTGGTGCTGACGCAAACCCTCGACGAGGTGATCAATGCCGAGTCCATCATGTCCTTGTTGGGACAGGAATTGTCGGTTTCGGACAATTACGACTATCAGTTGGCTGAAAAACAGGTGGAACTGGCCAAGCAGCAGAAGACAATGGCATGGATGGCCTACACGCCGACACTTTCGGCCTATTACCAATATTCGGGCCGCACGTACTTTGGCGAAGACGAAGGTTTCAATATGACTCCACCGAACACGGTTGGGGTTACCTTAAGCGTGCCCATCTGGTCGAGCGGTGTGCGGGCTGCCGGCATCAGCGAAAAGAAACGGGCCTACGAGGCTTCGCAAAACAGCTTGGACGATACGCGCGACCAATTGCTCTCGAACGATCGCCAGTACCGCTACGACCTGACCACTTCGTTCGAAGACTATCAGTTGCAAAAAGACAATATAGAGGTGTCACAGCGCGTGTACGACAATATTGCCAACAAGTTCAAGTACGGCTATTCGTCGAGTTTGGACCTGACCAATGCCAGCAACGACCTGATTACGGCGCAAAGCAGCTATGTGTCGAGCCTGACGCAGATGTTCAGTGCATACGTGAACCTGAAAAATCTCTTGAATAAATAATACCATACAATATGAAACGATTTTTGACATTGGGCGTTGCCGTCATGGCGCTGTTGGCCTTGAACGCCTGCAAAAAAGAAGTGGAGACCGAAACGCAGGAAGAAAAGGTCGAAAATGTAGAAACTTTAGTGATTAAATCCACCGAAATCGACCGCGAGATTTCGTTACCGACCAACCTCGATGGCTATCAGACCGTCAAGGTGTCGTCGACCGTGAGCGGCATTATCAAAAAAATCCATGTCGAAGTGGGTGACCGTGTGGCACAAGGCCAGACCTTGGTGACGATGGACCCGACCCAGTACACCAATTACAAACTCCAACTCGAAAACGCGCGCGTGGAAATGAAGCGTATGGATGCGCTCAAGGAAGCGGGAAGTGTTTCGCAACAGGTGTATGACCAGACCAAAGTGCAGGTGGACCAGTTGGAACAGACCGTGGCGCTCTATCGCGAAAATACGTATATAACCGCTGACTTTGCCGGTGTTATTGCCGCTAAGAACTTCGAGGACGGCGAATTGTGTGCAGGGCAGCCGATTCTGACCCTGACGCAGGTCAGTACCCTGAAATCGTATCTGTCCATTCCCGAAACCTATCTGCCGCAAATCAAGCGGGGTATGCCGCTGAAACTCCAATCCGACGTCTATCCCGACAAGTCGTTCGACGCTACGGTCGAAATTGTTTATCCGACCGTCAATCCGACGACCCATACCTTTACGGTGAAGACAAAGATTCCAAACGCATCGGGTTTGTTAAGACCGGGTATGTACATGCACACCGAGCTGCCCGTCGGACGGTCTTCGGCGTTGGTGGTTCCTTATCAAGCTGTATTGAAACTCATCGGTGCCAACACGCGTTATGTGTTCCTGAACAACCAGGGCCGCGCCAAACGCGTCGAAGTGGAGTTGGGCAAACGGTTCGACAAATATGTGGAAATTGTTTCGGAGGACATCCATGATGGCGATGAAATTGTTGTCGCAGGGCAGGGACGTCTGGTAGACGGTGTGAAATTGAATGTCAAGAACGTGCAACCTGCTGCATCCGATTCAATCCAATAAACAAATATAGATAGTCTTCAGACAAATTTATTTTACTATGAGTATTTACAAATCCGCCATTGATAAACCGGTTACAACCATCTTGCTGTTTGTAGCCATCATCATCATCGGTGTATTCTCGTTTTTGTCGCTGCCAATTGACCAGTTCCCCGAAATTGACCCGCCGTATATCATGGTGATGACCACTTATCCGGGGGCCAACGCCTCCGAGATCGAGACCAACGTCACCAAGTTGATGGAAAACGCGCTTAACTCGACCGATGGTTTGAAAGAAATGACCTCGCAGTCGAAAGACAATATGTCTGTCGTGACCTTGGAGTTCGAGTGGGGGTGGAACCTCGATGAGGCCTCGAACGATGTGCGATCGTACATCGAAATGGTCAAGGACAATCTACCCGACGGAGCTTCGACCCCGATTATCTTTAAATTGTCGTCGAGCTCCATGCCTATTTGCCAATATGCCGTTACGGCCGACGAATCGTATGCAGGCCTTGGCAAACTGCTCGACGATGAGGTAATCCCAATGCTGAACCAGGTCAACGGTATCGGTAACATCTCCATGTCGGGCGAACCCGAACGTTATGTCTATGTCGAAATCGACCAGGACAAGCTGGATGCCTACGGCTTGCCGCTCGAGTCGGTCTATTCGGTGATTGCCTCCAACAACATCAATGTGTCGTCGGGCAAAGTGAAGATGCTCGACGAACAGTATCAGTTGGAGTTGCGCAGCGAATACGTTGAGAGCCGCGAAGTGCAAGACCTGTTGGTGACCACCTTGCCCGACGGGTCGTCTGTCTACGTGCGCGATATTGCCCAAGTGCGCGATACCATCAAAGACATTTCGCTCGACGAAAAAATTAACGGTAGCGACGGCGTGCGTCTGATCATTATGAAACAGTCGGGTGCCAATACCGTACAGATTTGCCGCGACGTGCGTAAAAAACTGGCGCAAATCGAGCGAAACCTGCCGCCCGATGTCAAAATCCAAAAAATCTACGACTCGTCCGAAGAAATCGAGAACTCCATTAACTCGTTGGAAGAATCGGTGTTGTACGCCTTGCTCTTTGTGGTATTGGTTGTATTGTTCTTCCTCGGACGCTGGCGGGCGACTATCATCATCGCGCTCACCATCCCGATTGCCTTGATTGTGGCCTTCATCTACCTGAAGTTCGCTGACAGTTCAATCAATATCATTTCGCTTTGCTCACTGACCATTGCGATAGGTATGGTGGTCGACGATGCCATTGTGGTGCTCGAAAACATTACCCGTCACATTGACCGCGGATCCAATCCGCGCGAAGCCGCCATTTATGCCACTAACGAGGTTTGGGTGTCTGTTATCGCCACTACCTTGGTGATTGTGGTGGTGTTTGTCCCGCTGACCATGTTAGGAGGCATTGCCGGTATCATGTTCAAGTCATTGGGCTGGATCGTGACCATCGTGGTATGTACGTCGACGGGTGTGGCGATTACGCTGACTCCGATGTTGTGCTCCAAGCTGTTGCGCTCCAAAAAAGTGCATGTCGAAGATGGTCGCTTGATCGAAGAATCGGTGCAAGCCGGCTGGTATCAGAAGTATGTGGTCGGACTGCTCGACAAAATTGACAAATTCTACGCCAAGGCCTTGGGTGTCTGCCTTAGACACAAGGTTGTCACCATCCTGTCCTGTATCGCGATTTTTATCTTGTCGCTGATGCCGGTTATCTTGGGTTGGGTGGGAACCGACTTTATGCAACAAACCGATAACGGCCGTCTGACGGTCAATGTCGAAATGCACCAGACGACTCGTGTTGAAGAGGCCTCAGAATTGGCGCGTACCCTCGAAAAACGTTTTATGGTACTGGCTCCCGAAATTGAGCTGATCAGTACCTCGGTCGGTTCGGCCGATGATGCCGGTTTTGCCGCATTGATCAACAATACGTCCAACAACAAAATCAAAATGACGGTGCGCTGCAATAAAAAATACTATCGCGAGCGTACGATTTTCGAAATTGCAGAGGTGTTGCGACAGGAGATGGCTACCTATCCGCAGATTACCGACTATACCTGCCAGTTGTTCAGTGGCATGGGAGGCAGCTCGTCGTCGGTTGACATTGAAATCTATGGTTACGACTTTGATGTGACCAGTAAATTTGCCGAGGAGGTGAAGCAGGTGGCTTCGACCGTCAAGGGTGCACGCGATATTGACATTACGCGCGAGGAAGATCGTCCGGAACTTAAAATCGTGCCCGACAAAGAAAAAATGTTGCGTCACGGCCTGACGTCACAAACAGTGGGTGCCTACGTGCGCGGTCGAGTGAATGGCTACATGGCCGGCTACCTCAAAGAAGACGGCGACGAGTACGACATCTATGTGCGGCTGCTCGACAAGGACCGCAACTCCATCTCAAAAGTCGAGAACCTGACGATTCCGACCGCCAACGGACAGCTAATCAAATTGAGCGAATTGGCCGAGGTGAAGGAGTATTTCTCGCCTCCACAAATCGAACGCAAAAACCGTAACCGTTTGGTTACCGTTAAGGTGACGCCCTACAAAACGTCGTTGGGCGATTTGGCTGTCGGCTTGCAAAAAGCCATTGATGCCAATTTGGATGTGCCGCAGGGCGTAAGTATAAACTATGCGGGTGATTACGAAGAACAACAAGAGAATTTCCATGATATCGCTATGCTGATGGTATTGATTGTCATGCTGGTATATGTGGCCATGGCCTCGCAGTTCGAATCGTTTGCCAAGCCGTTTATCATTATGTTCTCGGTGCCTTTTGCCTTGGGTGGCGCAACTCTGTCGTTGTGGATTACCCATACATCGTTGGATATGATCGGTGCCTTGGGCGTGGTGATGCTGGTCGGCATTGTGGTGAAGAACGGTATCGTGCTGGTCGATTATATCAATTTGATGCGCGACCGTGGGTACGAACTCAACGAAGCTATCAAACTTTCGGGTGCCTCCCGTTTGCGTCCGGTATTGATGACGGCCTTTACCACCTTGTTCGGTATGGTGCCGATGGCCGTCAGCTCTGGCGAGGGTGCCGAAATGTGGCAGCCGTTGGGCATTGTGGTGATCGGAGGCCTGTTCTTCTCGACCATGGTGACGATGATCATTGTACCGGTACTGTACGGCGGTATGTCGCGCCATGGCGAACGCGACAAGGAACGCGAAAAACGCGAGCAGTACATCTTTATGCAAATCGATGAGACGAAAGCCGATTCGGATGTCAAACAAAATTAGCGAAAGGTAACTTATGAAAGCTGTATTTATAGTGTTTAACCAAGCCAACACTGAGCGTGTCGAATTTATGCTTGATGAATTGAAAATCAATGGCTTTACTATGTTTGAACAAGTGCAGGGACGCGGTACCAACGGGGGAGAACCCCGCCGGGGTACCCATACATGGCCCGAAATGAACTCTGCTGTAATGACTGTTGTCGATGATGAGGTTGTACCGTCGCTGTTGAGTGTGGTTCGTAAACTCGACTTGCGCAACAAAGAGGTGGGCGTACGCGCGTTTGTCTGGAACATAGAACAAACGGTCTGAGTTTCTTGTCTGGTTCAATAAAAGTGCGGTTTCATCGGTTAAACTGCACTTTTTTTATGCGGTTTTAATACATAAATGTTAAAAATTTGACCCCATTTAGTCAAAATTCGCCCAATAAATAGGTGTTGTTGATTAAAAAGTTTGGTCATAGGGTAGGTTTTTTGTACTTTTGCCCCAGATTTTTTATCACAACAGGATTGGCTTGCCAGCCCGTTGAAAATAGAAGTTTAACTAATCGATATAGAATGAAGAAACTTAATTTAAGTTCATTCGTCGCTGCAATGTTTCTTTTTGCAGCAAGTTCTCCATCCCTTTTTGCCCAACAGTTGCCCAACTCTGGTTTTGAAGATTGGGGAGGTGCCGCGTTTAATGGCAATATACAGCTCACCTCATGGAAAGCCTCGAATGTGGAGCAAACGTATATGGGTATCACCGCTCGGGCAAACATGGTTACCCGTAGTACAGATGCTCATAGCGGATTGTACTCTGCTTGTGTGAAAAACACCAAGGTTGAGGTGGCGGGTATCGGTGAGGTTTCGCCGGCTTGGATTACCTTGGGTACCCCGTTCGCTGATATTTCGAACGATATTGCAGGAGCTACCGCAGGAACCTATGGCGGTATGAACTTTACCTACCGGCCCGATACGATGCAAGTTTGGATTAAACGTACCGGCGGTACTGCAGAAAATTACAACTTGGTGTATTACTCATGGTACGGTACCACCTACAATACCCAATACGATTCGAAATCGAAAGGGTGTGTAACCATCTCACAAAAAACGGATGAGGAGTCAGATATCCGACAGCAGACCGACAAGAATCGCTGTGCCACACCGACTGGTGACGGAGCGCAGGTTGGCGAAGGTTGGGTCAAGGAAATGAAAATTTATAATTCGTGGACACTGATTAAGGTGCCTATCAATTACTATAATGATTCGAAACCGACCAAGGTGAACGTGATTTTGTCGGCCGGTAACTATCCGAACTTCCGTGCCAACAACGTACTGGAGGGTTATACACTGTATGTCGACGATCTTTCTCTAATATACAGTTCCAAAATTCACAAACTGCTTGTCAACGGCCGTGCCATTTCAGGGTTCAACCCAAATGTGTACAACTACACGTACGAATTGGGTGTGAATGCTACCGACGACGATGTCCGGAATGTGGCTGTCACTGCCTATCGTTCGGGTCGTAAACTTTCCGGCAGCGAAATTACCATGACGTCGGTCAACAAGTTGGGCGACACCATGACGATTACCGTCAAAGCCGAAGACGGAAGCTCCACGACAAAGTACTATGTGACATTCATTAAAAAGAAATCGACAAATTCAGCGCCTGCCTCGATTGAGGTCGGCGGAACGTCCATCCTCGGTTTTAACGCCTACGAGTCGGATTACACGGTTGAAGTGCCGTACGGTTCGACCGAGATGCCCGAAATTACCATTACGAAGGGCGAAAGCAAACAAACTTACGAAGTGACGCCTTGTTCTATTCCAGGAACGGCGGTGGTGACCGTTTATGCCGAAGACACAAGCGTCAAGTCGGTTTACAACATCCATCTGGTCAACGCCAAACTGTCGGACACCACGCTCGAGGATATCCTGATCAACGGCCGTTCGCTGCCCGGTTTCAAACCGACCAGAACCACCTACAACAATGTGGAGATTCCCATCGGATCGACTTCTGTTGCCATTGGTTATGAATCGGCTTATCCCGCTGGAGAACAAACGGTCGTGATTGACAATCAGGGAGTCAATGCTACATCGACCATTACGGTTACGGCTCCTGGCGCCACCTCGCCCCGTGTCTATAAAATCACTTGCAACGAAGCCGAGTCGAGCTACGCATATTTGAACGACTTGAAAGTCGGCGGTGTGTCGGTCGACGGCTTCGATCCCGAAACATTCTCTT
Source organism: Paludibacteraceae bacterium (assembly GCA_017614195.1). GTDB lineage: Bacteria > Bacteroidota > Bacteroidia > Bacteroidales > Paludibacteraceae > Enterocola. The sequence continues at coordinate 5,780 of JAGACJ010000128.1, read as the reverse complement.
ATACCGTCAACTTGCCGGTCGGTACGACAGAAATTCCGGCAATTACATGGACGGCCGGCGATGCCTATCAAACCATAACACTCGACCAATCAGGTATTTCTGGAGTTGACGGAACCGCTCGTGTAATCGTGGTGGCCGGTAACGGTGTCGCTACCCAGACCTACCGTCTGACTTTCGCAACGCTCAAGTCGTCGGTATGTACATTGAACGATATTTTGCTTGACGGAGTGTCGCTTGTCGGATTTGATGCCGAAACTACGAACTATACCCAAAATATTGCTTCGGGAGCCGCCTTGCCGACCGTGACCTACGTCAAAGGCGATGAATGGCAGTCGGTGTCGGTATTGCCGTCATCGTCGCGTATCCGTTTGGTGGTAACGGCTCAAGACGGATCAAGCAAAACCTATACGATTGATTTTGTGTCGGTTGTATCGGATGTGACTACGTTGAACGACATCTTGCTCAACGGTGTTTCGTTGGCTGGCTTCGATGCCAATACCTTGGAATACAATATCGATTTGCCGCGTGGTACCGCTTCGTTGCCTACTGTCACTTGGGTGGCAGGCGATGCCGGTCAAACCATCCGCTATTTTGCAAGTACGTCACTTAACGGTCAGTCGCGTATTCAAGTCAAGTCGCAAGCTGGCAGTGTGGCCAACTACCTGCTCAATTTTTCTGTGCCGGTTTCGTCGGATGCCAATCTGACGGGGATTTCGCTCGATGGCGTTGCCCTCGAAGGGTTCGACGCCGCCCAAACCGACTATGCCGTAGTGCTGCCTTCGGGAACTGTTGCCCTGCCCGAAATTACCTATATAAAAAATGATGAATATCAGACGGTTAAAGTGCAGACGGCCGGTGTTAAGGGTACTACAACCTTGACGGTGACGGCCGAAGACGGTACCAAAAAAATCTATAGTATCGCCTTCTCGGTTGAGAAATCGGCCAATGCCGCATTGACAGGTATCTACCTTGACGGTGTGCTGATCGACGGATTCGATCCCGACGTGCTCGATTACACATACGCACTCGATGCGAGTGCAGTATCGTGCCCGGTGGTTACGGTTGGCAAAACCGAAGGCCAGACCGTGAGTGTGATTGTTCCAGCCCGCTTGGGTACCGCCCGCATTACCGTAACTCCCGAAGAAGGAGCGTCGAACATTTATACGGTCACCTTTACCGAACAACTCTCGACCAATAGCTTGTTGGCCGATTTGCAGGTTGACGGAACTTCAGTTTTGGGATTCCAACCGACAATATTCGGTTATGCCATGGAGTTACCGCAAGGCACTTCAACGTTGCCGCTGATTGCCTATACCAAAGGCGATGACAAACAGCAGGTTTATGTACAAACCAATGGGCTCAATGGCCCGACGGTACTGACCGTAGTGGCCGAAAACGGAAGCCAGTCGGTTTATACCCTCCAATTTGCGGTAGAGCAGTCGTCGTCGGCTTTGCTGGCCGATATCCTGATTGACGGGGTTTCGCTTGCAGGCTTCGACGCCAATACCTTTGTATACAACTGCACGTTGGTCGATGGTGCCGCATGTCCGACCATTACCTATGTGAAAGGCGAGGCTGGTCAAGTGGTCGAATTGTCGCAACCAGCATTGCAAGGGTTGGCTACTCTGCACGTAACCTCCGAAGACGGTACTGCCGAGGCAATGTATGAACTTTCGTTTGCCTACGCCACCTATACCGAACGTTATCTGACCGATTTGCAGGTGAACGGCGCTACGGTTATTGGATTTGATCCTGAGACCTTGTCGTACGATGTTACCTTGCCGTATGGTTCGGCTATTCCGACCATCGACTATACCACCGCTGCCGGTCAAAGCATGTCAATGACCAACGACAAGACAGGTTGCACCTTGCGTGTAACCGCTGGCGACGGAGTAGTGACTATTTACACCGTTAATTATATTTATTCCGTTAGTACCCAGTCGGCGTTGGCTGATTTGCAAATTTACAACGCCGAAACCGAACAGTATGTGTCGCTGGCTGGTTTTGCTCCCGAGGTTTTGAACTATAACCAGTCACTCGCTTGGCGCAGCAGTCGCGTACCTGCCATTAACCCTGTGTTTATGGACGACTCGCAGTCGGCCGTTATCGCCTACAGCGGTGTCAGTGGTACGACAACCATTACCGTAACGGCTGGCGACAAGGTTAGTCAAACAGTTTACACCATTGCCTTTGAAGTTGCAAAATCGTCGGATGCGAATCTTTCGGCCATTATGATTGGCGACGAAGAAATTGAGTTGCAAGACGGAGAGACCGATTATGTTTATGAGTTGCCGTATGGCACAACTGCCTTGCCGATGATTTCGTATGAAAAAGGTGTGGCTGCAGATGGTTCGGTGATTGGCGAGCAGACTGTCTCTATGACTGTTGCGCCAATTGACAAGACCTCGTCGATAGAGGTGACTGCCGAAGACGGCTCTGTTCAAACCTATCACCTCGATTTTGTGGTTGCCGCTCCCCAAAAATCCAATACACTGCAGTACATCTATTGCGGTTCGGCATTTGTCGCTGTACAGGAAGATGTCTACACTTACAATCTGACGTTCCCATACGGAACGACGGTTGTGCCCGATGTTACCTATGTGAAACAATATCCCGAGCAAACAGTCGATGTGGTTAAGGGTACGATGAACCAGGCTACTACTTTGACGGTACATTCGAATGTTGTCGGAGTCGCAGACGTTATTTATACGTTGAATATCTCGGCGGTGGCCAGTCCTTCGTATTCGTTGACCGGAATTACCGGTGCGACCCTGTATCCTGATTTCGACCCGAATGTCACTCACTATGTCGCTATGGTAACAGACCCCAACCAAGTGGTGTTCTCGATTGACGAGTCTGTCTCGAGATTGGAAGTGACCCGCACGGCTTCGGTTTGCACGGCCGAAGTGTTCGACAAAGACGATGATTTCTATACTCGTACCTATACGGTGTCGCTGCACTATCCCGATGTGATTCCGAATGGCGAAATGACCGATTGGACGACGGCCAAGTACAACAAGGGTGCCAAACCGGTAAGTTGGACGGTTCCTGCCGATGTAGCCGAATCGAAATTTGTCGGCGTGTGGGGAATGGGTGTTACCTACTATTCGGGACAAGAAATTCAGAAGGGTGACGGTTTCGCCAAATTGAGCACCCGTGTCAGTGGTAAGGTCTTGGGTGGCTATTTTCCAGGTATGATGACACTCGGAAATATGTCTGTTTCGTATGGTGAGGCAAATGGAACCACCTCTTCGGTCGACGGAGGTATTCCGTTCCGCAATACGCCCGATTTGTTCTCGATTCGTTATGCCTATCCGAAGAAGAATGATGATAGAATTACCAATTTGCACTTCAAGTGCACCTTGACTGACGGCTCGGCGACCGTATTTGCCGAACATACCGATAATGTGGTGTCTTCGAACTATAAGGTTGTCAATGTTCCAATTGAGTACAATAATGGTTTTGCACCGACAACGATGAACATTCTTCTCAATTCGAGCCAGACCGAGAATGCTTCGGCAATGTCCGATTTGGGTAGTTCGATTGGAGGTTGGTTCTCGAGTGGTACGAATGATGAGGTTGCTGTCGCCAATGTCGATTATGTGCGTTTTATCTACAACTCGACCCTTGCATCGATGACGGTCGATGGCAATGCTCCGACCAAGACCAGCGGTACGAATTATGCATATACGCTCGATTCTGAGTACATCGGCTTGCCTGCCCTCGATTTTGTGGGCGAGGTTTCGGACCAAGGTTATGGCATTTCATGGAGTGACGAGGTGAGTGGTGTACGTACGGCAACCATTATCTCCTATGCCGAAGACGCCAGCACTACCACGTATGTGCTGACGCTCAATCGTCCGGCTTCTGACATTAACACCCTCAACAAACTGTTGGTAGGTGGAGTGGCCTTGACTGGATTTGATGCCAATGTGACCGAATACTCGGTGCAAGTGCCCCATGGTACCAGATGTCTGCCTGACGTACAAGTGGAGAAAGGTTCGTATTACCAAAATGTGGCATTGGCGCGCAATGGTTACGATGCCACAATTACAGTGATAGCCGAGAATGGCGCCCAAAAAGTCTATATCATCCACTTTGTAGAAAGCAAGAGCAGTAACGCAACACTTCAGTCGGTTTCTGTCGATGGCTTTGACATCAACTTTGACGCAGCCGTTAATGATTATGCAATCGAACTCGAAGCTCATACGACTGTTTTGCCTGCAATCTCATTCGAAAAATTGTCTGACGGACAAACGGTTGTCCTCGTCGAAGGTGGTGTAAACGGCGTTACGACGCTGACCGTTACTGCCGAAGACGGTACGACAACGAACGTCTACAGCATTGCCAGCAGCGTGGCCGGATTTGATGCATCCGAAGCCGTATTGGCTGACTTGAGTGTTGTGAACGGCAATGTGCTGAACTATCAGAAAGAGACCTATCGCTATACCTACAACCGACCCAACGGACAGGTGTTATATGGCGCATACGCCGGACTGTGGTCTGAAGATGTGATGTCGGCAGTTGTTACCGCCGATTCGTTGGTTGTAAGTTTGAGCAATGCCGCCTCGACACAAGCCCACAATTATACCTTGGTGTTTGAGACGGTCGCTTCGACGAATGCCTTGTTGGCTGATATTCTGATTAACGGAGTTTCGTATGGCGAATTTAACCCGAACTTGGGCGATTACGAATATCCGCTTGTCGCAGGTCAGATGCTTTCGGTTGAACCGATTGCCGCCGAGCCTGCACAGACCTTGTCGATGACTTACGATGAAGCCACGACGACCTATACCATCGACGTGACTGCAGAGGATGGATTGACCACGAAATCCTATACGATTGCTGTATTGGCAGATTTGTCGAATAACGCTTTGCTGGCCGATTTGCAACTCGATGGAGTAACCGTTGCGGGATTTGTCGCCGACCAGTTTGTCTATTCGGTTGAGTTGCCCTCTGTCACTCCGAAAATGACGCAACCGTCGTTGCCCGACTTGACGGCTGTCGGTGCAGACCGTGGCCAAACAATCGTAGTCGATTACAATGGCCTTGACGAAGTTTCTTACATCACGGTGACGGCCGAAGACGGTGTGACCGAAAATACGTATGAAATCACGATTTCGGCACAAAAATCCTCGAACGCTTTGCTTGATGATTTGGTTGCCGATTATGTAAGCTTGACCGACTTTGCCCAAGATAAGTTCGATTATACGCTCGATGTACAAGGTAATTACCGTCCGACCATCAGCTGGCAGTCTGGCGATGCCTTCCAGGAAATTACCGACGATATCACCGCAGATCGTGTCCAACTGACGGTTAAGGCCGAAGACGGAACGACCAATGTCTATACGATTATCTTCAATGCCACCTATTCGAGCGATGTTACCATCGAGGGCATCTTGCTCGACGGTACCTTGATTGACGGGTTTGATGTCAATACGTTGAGCTACGATGTGGTGTTGCCGTTTGGTACGGATGTCTTGCCCGATATTACCGTGGTGAGCGGTGCCGAAGGACAAAGTGTCGAGTTGACCAATAACGGTTTGCGCGGAACTTCGACCATCGTGATTACCGCCGAAGACGGAACCACCGACAAGACCTACGAAATCCACTTCAGCGTTGAAGCCTCGAATATCGCATGGTTGCAGGACATCAACGCCGATGGCGTTTGGAACACCGAATTCAATCCGTTGGTGACCGACTATCATATCGACTTGCCGATTGGTACTGTTGCATTGCCCGAAGTCACTTACACGAAGGGAGATGAATTGCAGACGGTT
>JAGACJ010000014.1 GCA_017614195.1 Paludibacteraceae bacterium | reverse complement strand
CAGTGCCAAAGCCATTGATCCGAAAGATGCGGCGCGTCTGGCTACTTTGCTGAGCGAAAACAGTTTCGCCCCCTTGTTGGCGCATGCTCCCTATACGCTCAATTTGTGCTCGGCCAATGCCGATACCCGCAAGTTCGCCAAACAGATGATGGCCGACGATTTGCAGCGTATGGAGCAGCTGCCGTGTCATTTGTACAATTTCCACCCGGGCAGTCATACCGGGCAAGGGATCGAAACGGGAATTTCGCAAATTGCCGAGGCGCTCAACGACATTATGACCGAGTCGCAAACCACCATTGTCCTGCTCGAAACCATGGCGGGCAAGGGGAGTGAGGTCGGCAGTTCGTTTGAGGAGTTGCGCGAGATTATCGACCGTGTCGGTCTCAAAGACAAGATGGGAGTGTGCCTGGATACCTGCCATGTATCGGATGCCGGCTACGATGTGGTCGGGCATCTCGATGAGGTGCTGACGCAGTTCGACCAGGTCATCGGATTGTCGCGACTGAAGGCCATTCACCTCAACGACAGTATGAATCCCCTTGCGAGTCACAAGGACCGCCATGCCAAAATCGGCGAGGGAAGCCTGGGGCTCGAAGCCCTTGTGCGAGTGGTGACTCACCCGGCATTGAAAGAGCTGCCGTTCTTCCTCGAAACGCCCAACGAACTCGACGGTTACGCCCGCGAAATCGCCCTGTTGCGCGAGGCGGCGGGGTAACGTGGGCTATTGTACAAAATAGACGTGCTTTACCTTTGTCTTAACCAATCGTTGACTTATGAATGTTCAGATAGATTCCAGCTGGAAAGACTTGCTCAAAGAGGAGTTTGAAAAACCTTATTTTACAGATTTGGTGCGTTTTGTGAAAGACGAATACGCCACCAATGTGTGCTATCCGCAAGGCGGGAATATTTTCAACGCCTTTGACGCCTGCCCCGTAGAGCAGGTGAAGGTGGTCATCATCGGGCAAGACCCTTACCACGAACCCGGCCAGGCGCATGGCCTGTGCTTTTCGGTGCAAGACGGGGTGCAGTTTCCTCCCTCATTGCAGAATATCTTCAAGGAAATCGCTGCCGAGTATGGCAAGCCGATGCCTTCCAGCGGCAATCTGCAGCGTTGGGCCGCACAGGGGGTGCTGCTCTTGAATGCAACGCTGACCGTTAGGGCGCATGTGGCCGGTTCGCATCAAGGCCGTGGGTGGGAGCAGTTTACCGATGCTGTTATCCGCCAACTGGCGGCGCAGCGCGAGCACGTCGTCTATTTGTTGTGGGGCAGTTATGCCCAAAAGAAAGCGGCGATGATTGACCCGTCCAAAAATCTGATTCTGAAATCGGCGCATCCGTCGCCCCTTTCGGCCTACCGCGGCTTTTTCGGCAACGGCCATTTCAAAAAAGCTAACGAGTACCTGCAGCAACAAAGCCTGTCGCCGATTGAGTGGTAGTTTTTCCCCTCTTTATATTTTATTGACGAAATCTTTGAACTCCTGAAGGTCGGATTCATTCATGCAGACTTCGAAATAGCAGTATTCTTTATTTCGAAGTATATACCAGATCCGTTTGATTTTTTCTTTGAGCCGGAAAATACAACCTTCTTGCTCTGTTGAAAATCGATTGGAAACAATCGACAAAAATGCAGTTTTTCCATCATCAAAGGAGTCTAGTTTCAGCATAACCCCATTGTTACAACCGCAGGAGCAGAAAACTGCAATTTCTGTTTCTTTATTATTTTTTAGTACCATGTTGTGAAAATAATTGATGTGGTGCCGGGCGAAAGTAAGAAAAAAATGTAATTTTGAAAATATTGATATAAAAACTGACCTGATGGTGACACTAAAGGATATTCTTTCCGATGTACAATTTGAACAGGTGATGATTGATATTGTTGACAGGTTCCCCAATCAACGTAAATGTTTCAATCATTACAAGGAGGCTTTTAATGAGTTGTGTAAAATGAAGCCTGTTTCATCAGATATGACCTTGATTATAGAGATGCAACACAATGAGGACGTGGAAGACGAGGAATATGAACATTTGTATTTCCGAAGAGAAAATGATGATACTCCATACGGTGGAGTGGATAAGCCATGGGCTGAATGGCTGGGCTCGAAAATCGGAGAAGATACATTGAAATCATTTTCAAAGACTCTTATTGTCGCTTTGAGTCTGTTTGAAATGACTTACTTCGGATGGTCTGAAGAGCAAGTACAAATGCGTTTTAAGGAGATGGAAGAGGATGCTGCTAACGGGGAGCCGATGAGCATGGAGGAACTGAAACAACTGTTGGGTTCTGATGACAGCGATAAACGAACGTTGCGGCTTGCAGGTCGTTGGGTCAGATGGGGAAATTTCTCGAAGGTGTATTTTGGAGAGAATGCAATGTGGTTTGACAAAAACTTTGTCGGACGTGATGCCCCGTCAAATTTTGCTGAACTCGACAAACATACGCTTAAAGCTGCATTAAAAGAAATCGGCCTTAGAATAGTACAAATCGCAGAGGATTTATGATTTCGTATTGCCAGTTTCAGAAATAAACTGTAAGTTTGTTGACTTGGCATTGTATAAGGCGGTCGTGCGGAGAATAATTTATTTATTCGTTGCAAAAATGCGGAGAATAATGTAATTTTGACCGCAAAAGGGAAAAACTAATGGTGAAGAATCTCTATATATGGCAACAAAGCAAGTTTCCGAAATTTGAATGGGACTCGTGCGTTTTGCTCACTCTCCTCGGAGATGTACACACGTTGCAAGGACAATTGCTCGGGCGAATGTCGGCATTAGGCTTTGACGGGTTGTCGCAACAGGTGGAAGCCATTACAAGCGAGATTGTCGGTTCGTCGCAGATTGAAGGGGTGATGCTCAATGTCGATAGCGTGCGCAGCAGTGTGGCTCGTCATTTAGGCCTTGACTGCAATGAACGTTCCGACCATTACACCGAAGGCGTAGTCAATTCGCTTATGGAAGCTACGCAATCGTTTGACTTGCCGCTGACGCAAGAAAGATTGTTCGGCTGGCATGCCGCGTTCTTCCCGACTGGTTATAGCGATGGTTATAAGATAACCGTTGCCAATTGGCGTGTGGGCGATGAGCCGATGCAAGTGGTGAGTGGACCGATGGGAAAGGAAAAAATACACTTTGTGGCTCCACCCAGTAATGCAGTGCCGAGTATGATGGCGCAATTTATTGATTGGTGTAATGGTGGAGACGCTATCGACCCGATACTCCGTGCCGCTATTGCCCACCTGTGGTTTGTTACGGTTCATCCATTCGATGACGGCAACGGGCGCATGGCTCGTATAATAACTGAAATGATGTTGGCTCGTGCTGACCAAAGCAATCAGCGTTTTTATAGTCTTTCCGCTGAGATTATGCGTCAGCGAAAAGCGTATTACGAGGCATTGGAGCAGGCACAGAAGGGCGATACTGACATTACGGCATGGTTGCTGTGGTTCTTGCAGGCACTGCATGGCGCACTTGAATATTCTCTAAAAACCACCGAAAGGGTTCTGCAGAAAGCAGATTTCTGGCGTAATCATCAAGACGCAGAGATAAACGAGCGTCAACGCAAGATCATCAATCGGCTTTGGGACGGGTTTGAAGGCAAACTGACTACACAGAAATATGCCAAGATAAACCATTGTTCGCAGGATACTGCTTTGCGTGACATACAAGACCTAATCGTGAAACTCATCTTGCGCAAAACTGACGAGGGTGGTCGCTCAACCAATTACGAACTTGTTATTTGAGTCTTCGACCTAACAGAAATTCTGGGCCTGAAAACCGGATGGCACAAACTTGATAAGGGTGGGCTTGAAAGATTAAGAAGAAATTTGTCGTTTCGCAAACAGAAGTAGTATTTTTGCAGTATTGGTGTCAGTGAGAATGTTTCGGACGTTGATTGGAGGGTCGTTTTTTTAGTCATTCGGTGTCTCAACGTTGTTTGTTATAAGAAGGCTCTTGAGAATATAGCTGCGGATTGGGCGCAGCCGAATGTTTCTTGAGAGCCTTCCGTATGTTTGTTCGAAATGGTTTTGTAATTACAAAAAATGTAATTACAATTCTTGTAATGTTACTGGGTGGACGTGTGATAGAATATCGTATGCCCTTTTTTTTTGGGGGGGGCTCTTTGAAAGCACTTATCCCTATTTTTTTAGTACTAAGAAATACTCTTATTCCGTTTTTAGCGGTTAAGTCGCAAATAAATGTTATATTTGTAGCTGACACGCAAAATGAATATGCGTTGCATTACAATGGCTTGGCCCGAAGCAAAAAAAGTGCTGATTTTATATGAGATATGCCGGATTTGATCGAGTTTTTCTAATTGAAATTATGCGTAAGTGCTTGTGCTAAAATCATTTGTGCTGTACAAGTATTTAACATAAAGGAAATTATGGAACCCAAAACATGGTGCGCACCAACTCAACGACAAGGCGTTAAAGTCCGCCGTGTTGCCGTTGGTGGAAAAAATCCGTGCGACAATCTAACGCTTTTTGCTCAAATATTTCTCGAGGCGGTCGAGGCCTTCGCGGATGCGTTCAATAGAGT
>JAGACJ010000127.1 GCA_017614195.1 Paludibacteraceae bacterium | reverse complement strand
CCTTTCACTTCTTTTTCAATGATATTGTTTTCCAATTCAATAATCTTGTTTTCACTGAATTGGGTTAGCTTGTATTCGCTGCCTTTTAATATTTCGGAAATGGTTATCATGTTTTATAATGAATAATATGTTTACAAATATATAAAAAGAAAAAGAATCAAAAGCGGCAGGTAGAATATTTTACGCATAAAAAAGCCGTAACCATGTTACGGCTTTTTTATGTATTGCAGATTGTTCTGCCTTGCCTTATTTCACCTCCTCAAAGTCAGCGTCTTGTACATTGTAGAGCCTTGCGTGCGGTGGCTTATATCTCGTTTGCACGATAAGTGCAAAGATAATCTATTTTGCTATACTTTCCTGATATTCACGCCAAACTTCTTCGGCCAAATACTTGTCGCTCCGGCAATGAAGGTCGGCGACACCATCCTCTATCATCGCAGCAGTCTGCGAACAGTAGTAAATGTCTGTTGCCTTTTCGAGAGTGATTCCAAACATATCACACATTGCGGAGATAATTCTTGAAATTTGCTCGCTCTTTATTGTCTGCAATCCCTCAAAACTCCTTTCTCTTTCATATAATCAACCAAGTCCTCCATCAGATAGCGAGAACTGAAAGTGTGTAATACATCGTAGGATGGGACAATATAGCCGTATAGAATTCCTGATTTTTTGAGACGCAGATAAACATCTTTCTGCGGCAGTTTTAATTGTGCAGAAAGTTTTGTTATGCAATATGTTACGAATTCTAACGTTTTTTTATCCATAATTAATCTTTGTTGTACACAAGCCCGTAGCATCAGGCTGACGCTTCCTGAGTATGTAACTGCACGGAGCGCAGTATAACTCAGCGCACTATGCATAGCAAAGATAGAGAAATTTTTTTTACTTCTTTCCGTAACTGGGGTCAATTTTAAGCAAACCGGCAAGAAGCATGCCCGGAATGGTGCACAGACACACCCAGATAAAGAAATATTCGTAGCCGACAAGCTCTTGTATTGCACCCGAGAACATGCCCGGTATCATCATACCCAATGCCATAAAACCCGTGCAGAGCGCATAATGCGAGGTCTGGTATTCGCCTTGCGCAATGTACATCAAGTAGAGCATAAAGGCGGTAAAACCGAACCCGTAGCCAAACTGCTCGATGGCGATGCAAGATGCAACGAGATACAGGTTCTCTGGTTGTGCGTATGCCAGCCAGACATAGACGAGATTGGGCAGGTTCATGGCCCCGATCATCCACCACAAACATTTTTTCAGGCCGAATCGTGAGGCGAGAATGCCACCGAGAATACCTCCTGTCATCAGCGCCAATACGCCGATTGTTCCGTAAATGAGGCCGACATTTTCGGTACTTACCGCCAAACCGCCTGCCTCGCGACTGTCGAGCAGGAATGGCATGGCGATCTTGGCCAGTTGGGCCTCGCCGAGGCGGTAGAGCAGAGTGAAGGCCAAAGCGATGGCGATTTGTTTTTTCTGAAAGAAACTCACAAACAAGTCTGCCAAGCGGCTTAAAGTCGAGGCGTACGTTGGGTCGTCAGCGTTTTCGGCAGGTGTTTGCTCGGGTTTGGGCAAGGCAAAAGTGTGGTACAGACCGATACCGATAAACAGCAGTCCGCAAACGCCCAGCACCCACATCCAAGCGTTGGCAGGAGTAACCCCCTCTTGCAGACAGAGTCGTCCGGCAATCCAGACCAGACCGCCTTGCCCGGCAATCATGGCAATGCGATAGAAAATGCTGCGGATGCCTACAAAAAACGACTGTTGGCTTTCGTCGAGCGCCAACATGTAAAAACCGTCGGCCGAGATGTCGTGCGTGGCCGAGGCAAATGCCATCAGCCAAAACAGCACCAACGTCCACCGGAAGAAGTCTGGAAGCGGTAGCGTGAGCGCCACTCCGGCGAGGGCCGCACCCAAAACCAACTGCATGGTGGTAATCCACCAGCGCTTGGTGCGCAGCAAATCGACAATCGGGCTCCAGATGGGCTTGATCACCCACGGCAGGTACAGCCAACTGGTGTAAAAGGCGATGTCGGCGTTCGAAATGCCGAGGTTCTTGTACATAATGACCGAAACGGTCATGACAATCACATACGGGAACCCCTCTGCGAAATACAGACTGGGAATCCAACTCCAAGCTTTAAGATGCTGGTTCATGGTGCAAGTGTGGTAAAATTTCAGGTAAAGGACGCAAGGTGGTACCTGGATAATAGTGTTGCAAAATGACTTTATAGTCCATGCCTTGGTCGGCCATTACAGCGGCTCCGATCTGGCACAAGCCCACGCCGTGCCCCCAACCGGCTCCGCGCAAGACGAAGTCGGTACCGCCGCGGTCAACGACAAAGGCCGAACTGTACAGATGGCTCTCGCTGAGCCATTTGCGGATTTCGAGTTCTTTACCAACCGTGCAGGTGGCCTTGGTTCCCCGTATCTCGAGCTCGATGATACGCCCCGAAACGCCTCGTTTGAGGGGAATCAGGTCTTCGAGCAATCCGAAATCAATGCCAGACTTGCGTTGTACCAAGTCCGACAGTTGGGCTTGGGTATAGCGAACCTCCCAACGGTAAAAGTCGGCGGTTTCTTGATCGTAGTGGTTGAGCACCTGCGACAAAATGCGCCGGTCGCGGGTGTTGCAGCAAGCTGCAGGCGATGCCAGCAGAAAACGGCGAAACCCGGCCTCTTGCCGCAAGTCTTCGCCGACAGGGGCCGTGGTGTCGGATACTTTGACCAAGTACGGGTGCGGCGTGTCGTCCCAGGCAGACTCGTAGGCCTCGGTCACCCCTCCGCAACATTTGTAAAACCGTGCATCGCATAAGCGGTTGTCGTATGCCAGCACCATGCCGCGGGTAGCCTCTATGGCCGCTTCTACGGCAGCGCTCGTCTGTCGGGTGATACCTTGATAGCGCTGGCAGTGGTCGTCGGCGCAAAGGTCGAACAAAGTATGTCCCTCGCGGTCGTACCAACGGATGATACGGTCGGATTGGGGAGAGGGTGGCGCTTGTGGCGGAAACGTCGGGAACAGTTGATACATGGCCCACGAGCGCGAGATGATGGCGTGTGCCTTGAGTAGTTCGAGGCTCGAGGTGGCGCTCATTTCCGACGAAATGACACTTGTCAGATAGACTTCGAGCGGAACACGGTTGACGGCAATCCAGCCGCCTTCTGGCGCAGCTACACATTCCAAAGCTCCTTTGAAACATTGGTTTTCGTTGCGCTGCCAATGGAAGTGTACGCCAATGGTAACGTTTTTTAGCTCAAAATAGCAGTCTTCAGACGTCGGCTGATAAGTCGCTGCACTGCGGAGTACTTGTTCGCCTTCGAAAGTTTGCGCGCCGCAAACGAATTTTCCGTGAAAGTTGACGGCGATCTCGGAATAAGTGCAGATACCGATGCGTAGTTCAAAGTCTTTCATAAACTTACTTGTCGGTAAATGTCAACGATGTCGGTGGCGGTGATTCGCTCGAAATCACTTTCTCGGGTGATGATGAGGTTGCCCGTCATGTCGATGGCCCCTGGACTGACCAAAAAGCTGCCGTCGAAGAACTGGATGGGGCGGTGCTGTTTGCGCGGGAAAACCGTTAAGGTCCACACGCCGGCCTCGTAGCGGCAGAACAGATTGACGATGTCTGACTGGAAACTTAGCGCATCGTATGCTTCTTTGATCTCGGTGAGACGGTCGTTTTGTAGTACAATCCGGTGAATAAAATAGCAGGTTCTTTCAACCGGAATGTGAAACCACTCTGCGTTAACCAATTGGAAATGAAAGTGGTCTGGAGCTGAGGCTCCCGATTTGGCTCCGTTGAACAACACGTAGTCGCCTTCGAATTTGTGTGCCAGCCGCAGCATATCGTCGAGGCGGCCGTTGATTTTTTGCGGTTCATGCTGGTTGGCGGCCAAGGTAAAGTGTCGGGTGCAAATAGGGAACGGGTTGACCAGTAGCGAGTAACGCTCGAGCAGAGGCTCGAACATCTGCTCTTCGGGGCGGTTGCAGTGACACAAAAAACACGGGCGTGCAGCAATACTGTCCGGGTCGAGTTTGGCCTGCGACGACACGGCTCGAGCTGGGTTGTAGTGCATTCGGACAGGGTATCCGTCTATCTCTATGGTGCGGGTCTCCACCTCGCGCAACTTGGCATAATTGGCAGAGGCCAAAGGCCATGTATTCAGTTGCAAGGCAAAGAAGTCGTTTAGTTTCTGGTTCATTTTTGAGCGGAATATAAAATCGGCTCCACCTCAGGGCATAGCAAGTCGTGCAGGCTTTCGATTGTCAAAATACATTCGGGTTCTCCGGCTGATGCAGGGGCGATTTCGTGTTGGCGGTATAGAAAATGAATCCCGTCATCTTCCACCCATGGCGGTAGCATGGGAAGTGGCAGATTGGTAGCGGCATCGTCGCGCAATTTTAGCTTTACCTCGTCGGTCGTTTCAACGTTGAAATAGCGGGCGAGCCCTTGAAGCAGTTTGCCTTGCAGTTTTTCGGGATGGTTGAACAGAATGGCCGAAACATCGCTGCCGTCTGCCTTCAGCACGCTCAGTCCGAAGGTTTGGCTCATATCGTGGTATCCACCCGAACCGGCATGGTCGCTATATTTGAAACTGATGATATAGTCATTTTCAAAAATTTTTTCGAGATGCGCGTGGTAGCAGCAGTCGCCGTAATACTCGGCCATGGAGTAGAAGTCGTTGGCAAAAAAGCGCAGCATTTCGTCGGTTTCAAGCGACTCCGCCTGGTAACTCTCGCCCAACAAATCGCGCACCCAGCCTAAAATTTGTTGTCGCAATTGCGGATGGTCTTGGGTGGGAATTTCGAGTTCGAAACCGAATTTGAGAGGTTTGTCGGGTCCGATTTGGGCGGGGACACTGTCGTGAAAATCAATCTCCTCGCACTGGATAGCAGGAACCGGCACAAAAGCCGACTCGGTTGCGGTGGGCTTGCATGCCACCAACAACCCGCACAATGCCACGAAGTATCCCAAGTATTGCCTCATATTCAACTGAATTATGCAAAAATAGGAAAAATTTTGTATATTTGCGCCCAAAATGCGGGAGTTTTTCTCCTAAGCAAGAAAAGAACCATGCACAAAGCCGGATTTGTCAATATTGTAGGGAATCCCAATGTGGGTAAATCGACCCTGATGAACGCCTTGGTAGGCGAGCGCATCTCGATTATCACCTCGAAATCGCAGACCACCCGCCATCGCATTATGGGAATTGTGAACGGAGAAGACTTTCAAATTGTCTATTCCGACACTCCGGGTGTGTTGAAACCCAACTACCGTTTGCAAGAGTCGATGCTCGACGCTTCAAAGTCGGCTTTGACAGATGCCGATGTGCTGCTCTATGTGACCGATACAGTCGAGACTTTCGACAAGAATGCTGATTTTTTGGAGAAAGCCAAACACGTTGGTGTCCCTATTTTTTTGATAATAAACAAGATAGATTTGCTGAAAGAACAGTCGGAGTTGGAGGCTCTCTGCGAAAAGTGGCGCGAGATCTTGCCCGAAGCACGCATTGTTCCGATTTGTGCCAAAGAAAAGTTTGGCATAGAACAATTGCTGGCGCAAATCAAGGAGTTGTTGCCCGACTCGCCTCCCTATTTCGACAAGGATGCCCTGACCGACCGTCCCGCCCGTTTCTTTGTGACCGAAATTATTCGCGAGAAAATCCTGATGCTCTACGAAAAGGAAATCCCTTACTCGGTCGAGGTGGTGGTCGAGCGTTTCAAGGAAGAACGCGACCTGATTCGTATCAACGCCATGATCATCGTGGAGCGTGATTCGCAAAAAGGAATCATCATCGGGAAAGGCGGTGCCATGCTCAAAAAGGTGGGAAGTGCAGCCCGTCAGGACATAGAGGCGTTTTTCGAGAAAAAAGTGTTTCTCGAGTTGTTCGTGAAAGTCGAGAAAGACTGGCGTAACCGCGACAAACAACTCAAGCAGTTCGGTTATCAGTTAGACCGCAAATAATACCCTGAGCCGTGTCGGCTCCTTAAATACAAGGATATATGTCGTTAGTAGCCATTGTGGGTCGTCCCAATGTCGGGAAATCCACCCTTTTCAACCGTTTGACCGAAACCCGTAGCGCCATCGTGAGCGACGAGGCAGGTACCACACGCGACCGCCAGTACGGCAAGGTGGAGTGGGGACATAAAATCTTTTCGTTGGTCGATACAGGAGGCTTGGTGACGGGTAGCGAAGATGTTTTTGAAGATGCGATCAACCGTCAGGTAACCATCGCCATACAAGAGGCTGATGTGATTTTGTTTATGGTGGACGTTACCGAAGGCGTTTCGCCACTCGACAAGGATGTGGCCAAAGTGTTGCGTACAGTGAAAAAGCCCGTGTTGCTTGTGGCCAACAAAACCGACAACAACGACTTGCAGTACATGGCCGCCGAATTTTACCAGTTCGGCTTGGGCGATCCGATGTGTATTTCTTCGGTTACCGGTTCCGGTACGGGTGATTTGCTCGACGAAATCGTGCGTTTGCTACCCAGTAGCGAAGATCTTGACACCTACGAAAGCTCTTTGCCGCGTATTGCCATTGTGGGCCGCCCGAATGCTGGCAAATCATCGTTGGTTAATGCATTTATGGGCATCGACCGCAACATTGTGACCGATGTGGCCGGTACGACCCGTGACTCGATTTATACCAAGTACAACAAGTTTGGCAAAGAATTCTATATCGTTGATACCGCTGGAATCCGCAAGAAATCGAAAGTCAACGAAGACCTCGAGTTTTATTCGGTTATGCGCTCGATTCGGGCCATCGAAAACTCGGATGTCTGCGTATTGATGATTGACGCTACCCGAGGCATTGAGGCGCAAGACCAGAATATCTTTTCGGTGATACAAAAGAACCGCAAGGGATTGGTGGTGTGTGTCAACAAATGGGATATGGTGGAGGAGCGCAGCGAAAAGGCGATTAAGGTGATGACCGAGGCCATTAAGTCCCGTTTCTCGCCATTTACCGATTTCCCCATCGTGTTTACTTCGGCCGTGACCAAACAACGTATTTTTAAAGCGATTGAAGAGTCGTTGCAGGTTTTTGAGAACCGCAACCGGCGCATTCCGACGCGCGAGCTGACCGAGTTCCTGCTGCCGTTGATTGAGAACTATCCGCCCCCAGCCACCAAAGGCAAATATATCAAGATCAAGTATGTGTATCAGATACCCGAAACGGTGTCGCCGACCTTCTTGTTCTTTGCTAACCTGCCACAGTATATCAAGGATCCGTACAAACGTTTCCTTGAAAATAAGATTCGTGAGCAGTGGAATTTCAGTGGCACTCCTTTGCAATTGTTCTTCCGCGACAAATCGCCCGAAAAGAAACTGTAATGACAAAAAAAACGGAAACCAAGCGGTTTCCGTTTTTTTATAATGTTCTTGGAACTTATTCTGCAATCACCTCAACAGTGATTTCAGCGCTAACTTCCTTGTGCAGTTTGATAGCGACTTTGGCGGCGCCAAGTTCTTTCAACGGCTCTTTCAAAGCGATGGTGCGTTTGTCCACAGCCAAACCTTGTTTCTCGAGAGCTTCTGCGATTTGCAACGAGGTAACCGAACCGAATACCTTGCCTTTTTCGCTGGCTTTGGTGGCGATGGTTACGGTGGTACCGTTCAACTTCTCTGCCAAAGCTTCGGCGTCTGCTTTGATTTGGGCCAACTTGTGAGCGCGTTGTTTCAAGTTCTCTGCCAACATTTTCAAGGCAGAGTCGGTTGCCAACACGGCTTTACCGGTAGGGATTAAGAAGTTGCGGCCATAACCGTCTTTTACGGTAACGACATCGTCTTTATATCCGAGACCTAAAACGTCTTCTTTCAAAATAATCTTCATAGTCTGCTCCTCCTTATTTCATCATATCGGTTACATACGGAAGCAAAGCCAAGTGGCGTGCTCTTTTAACTGCTTGGGCAATCTGGCGTTGGAATTTCAACGAAGTGCCGGTAAGACGACGGGGAAGGATTTTGCCTTGTTCGTTCAAGAATTTTTTCAAGAACTCGGGATCCTTGTAGTCGATGTATTTGATACCGCTCTTTTTGAAACGGCAGTATTTTTTCTTTTTCGTGTCCACCGATTGCGGGGTCAGATAACGAATTTCAGATTGATTCTGTGCCATATTGATTCCTCCTTATGCTTCGGTTTCGGTATTCTTTTTTCTTCTCTTTTCGGCGTATTCGATAGCGTATTTCTCCATTTTTACAGTCAAGAAACGGATAACGCGTTCGTCACGACGGAATTGGGTTTCGAGTGTGTCGACGATGGTCGGTTCAGCCTTGAACTCGATCAATTGGTAAAATCCGGTCGATTTTTTCTCGATGGGGTAAGCCAGCTTGCGCAGTCCCCAATTTTCTTCGTTCAGGATTTCGGCACCTGCTTGTGTCAAAACATCCTTGAACTTTTCGACCGCTTCCTTCATCTGAACGTCAGATAAAACGGGAGTCAAAATGAAAACGGTTTCGTAATGGTTCATAATGTCCTTTAAAATTAGGTTAATAAAGTTTGATAAAATTTTGGACTGCAAAGGTATGCTTTTTTTATTTATCAACAAAATTTTTGTTTGGGAATTTGTTTTTCTGAAAATATAATCCGGTTGTTATTGTGAGTTTTTCGAAAGTATGGTATCTTTGTGAAGTGTTTTTAACCTTGTGATTATGAAACTTGTCCGTGTTATTTCAAAATGGTGGTATGCCTTGTGCAGCGCGCTGATTTCGTTTCTCGGATTCGGTTGTTCCACTGAAATGGTAGAAGAGTATGGCTGTCCGTATTGCTATGTGGCGTTGTATGGATGTCCTTCGGCCGACTATAAGATGGAAGTGTCCGTACAAGACGAAAATGCTTTGCCCGTTGAGGGTGCGGCGGTGCTTTTAACCGAAGAATACGACCAAGAATACAACTTGATGGCCGATACGCTGCGCACTGACGCGTCGGGTCAGTTGGATACGACTGTGAATGTTTTCCCCGCCTACCATCAGGTATATCTGATTACCCAAAAGGATGGGTATAAAGCCGACACCACCCTGGTGGAGGTAAATAAAATTGACGATTCCAAAGCAGACGGATGGTATGAGGGCGTTTTTGGCATCAACGCCGAAATTACTCTTAAACAAGAATCGGAAGATCCTGAATAGACCTATGCATCTTGCCGATTTACAGTTTATTGATATTCTCGAATATATCGGGACGTTTGCCTTTGCGATAAGCGGTATCCGCATGGCTTCGGCCAAGCGGTTCGACTGGTTCGGCGCCTATGTGGTTGGTCTTGCCACAGCTATCGGTGGTGGCACGATACGCGATTTGCTGCTGGGAATCAAACCTTTTTGGATGGAGGGACCCAGTTACATGGTGTGGACGGCGGTGGCGTTGGTGTTTGCCCTGATATTCAGGCAGCATTTGCGTCGTATGAATTATACCCTCTTTATTTTTGACGCCATCGGTTTGAGTTTCTTTACGGTGGTGGGTATGCAGAAGGCGCTTCTGTTTGGCCAGCCGTTCTGGATTTCCATTACCATGGGAGTGATGACGGGGTGTGCCGGAGGTGTCATGCGCGATGTGCTCATCAATGAGGTTCCGCTTATTTTCAAAAAGGAAATTTATGCTACGGCGGCGATTTTAGGTGGCTTGACGTTGCGTTTGTGCTCATGGTTGGGGGTACATGTGGTGGTGTCCGAAATCGCTGCTGCCCTGATTATTCTGATTGTGCGCATCGTGGCCATGCAAAAACAAATTGACTTGCCTATTCTCAAACAGGAGGACGAGGAGGCTGGATTATGACGCCTGTCGGCCGGTTCGCCCCGTCACCTACTGGCAGAATGCACTTGGGCAATGTTTATTGTGCCTTGCTATCGTACCTTTCGGTCAAGAGCCAAGGCGGAAAGTGGATTCTGCGTATCGAAGACTTGGATCCCGACCGCTCGAGACCCGAGTTTTCGAATCTGATTGAAGATGATTTGCACTGGTTGGGGCTCTACTGGGACGAGGGCGGTACGAAGGGCGGTCCTCGCGGCCCTTATTTCCAGCAGCGGCGTACCGACATCTATGCGCAAGTATATCAATTGTTGCAATCCGACATTTATCCGTGTTTCTGTTCCCGTGCCGACTTGCTGGCGGCTTCGGCACCGCATGCGGCCGACGGCCGTGCGATCTATGCCGGTACTTGTCGGGATTTGTCGCCTCAGCGAGTGGCGCAGCTCCAGCAATGCCGTAAGCCGGCTTTTCGTTTGAAACTCAACGAAACAGACATTTGTTTTACAGACGGACACTATGGTGTGCAGTCGGCCCGTTTGCCGCAGGATTGCGGCGATTTTGTCGTGCGGCGTGCCGATGGGGTGTTTGCTTACAACCTGGCGGTGGTGGCCGACGATCATCTGATGGAGGTCAGTCAGGTGGTCCGGGGCGTGGATTTGCTGCCCGTGACGCCCGAGCAGATTTATCTGTACCGTAGATTGGGCTGGAAGGAGCCCGAATATTTCCATATCCCGTTACTGGTCGATGCTTCCGGACGCCGTCTCTGCAAACGCAACAAGGACCTCGAACTGGGGGCGTTGCGTAGCGCAGGCATTCCGCCTCAACGCGTTTTGGGCGATTTGGGGTATTGGGCGGGACTGTTGCCCGAACGCAAACCCGCCTCGTTGCAAGACTTGCTCGAGCGTTTTGACTGGAGTATGGTCCCTACCGGGAATGTGGTGGTTGGGTAGGGGAAGTGGATAAAATTCGTATATGCTATAATTCAGAACTGTCCGATTTTTAGGGGGCCGTACAGAAGCATTCCGTCCTTCAACTCACCAGTTGTCTTTTTCAGTTCCAATGTGCGAGTCTCATCTCCATGAATTAGTGTTTGTATTTCCTCTATCGTCATAGTGCTTTATTCAGATTGACGGCGTAAAGTTACAAAACTTTTCCGTAAAAAGGCGCGTAATGATAATCCTCCCTATAGGTAATAGCTGCTTATCCTCGGGCAGAGGCCAAAGATCGTGCAAGCCGAGTTTAAGCAAGTTCAGCAATTTCTTCGTTTATTACTGCGCCAAAGTTTT
The DNA here is from genome assembly GCA_017614195.1 of Paludibacteraceae bacterium. Lineage (GTDB taxonomy): Bacteria > Bacteroidota > Bacteroidia > Bacteroidales > Paludibacteraceae > Enterocola. The sequence continues at coordinate 2,891 of JAGACJ010000127.1, read as the reverse complement.
AGAATATGAGCAAAAAGTTCTTTGTATACGAGAGAGGACTTTGTTTCATAGGGAGAACCTCCATCTAACCTAAACAACTCTTTTTGTTCTGCATTCTCAATGTACATGCCAAGTAAGATGGATTTACCGTCTTTTAATTGAATAAATGCGTAATTTATAAAACCATACCTATACATTATTGGTGTGTAATACTCAATTCTATATTCAATCTCATTATAAGAAAAACTATTTTCACCAATCCATATATTGTGATATTTGACAGAATCGGTATTGCTATTAATTTCTATGATTGTACTCCAATCATAGATAAGACATATAACAACTCCCAACAGTTCAATTAATGCATCAAAGATTACCAATCCCCCCACCACGATTACTGGGATGTAATAAAGATGGAATTCTTTAAGGTTAATTATGAACACTATTACAATTAATCCCATAGTAATTACAAAGATTGATATCAATGAGATAAAAATAGTCTCAAGTAGACTTTTAGTTTTGTTGATTTGGACAATCATAACATAAGAATATTAAAATCCAAACATATATACATTCCCCCAATTTTTCAAATCTTTACCTTGTGCATTAATCCAATTCGAAAATTCGATTAAATATTCGCCAGCCGCCTTGTAGCAATCATTTGCGATTGAAACAATCGTACCTAATAAGCCAAACAAACTAATTCCAGAATTGACGAAATTATATGTGTTTTTCGCCGTCGGCTCAGTTACTAATGCATAAGCATTTATTCCAAGATTAATATAACCAACACTTTTTAGTCCTCTTGAAACCTTCTGATATTTTGTGGCCATCTTCGAACTGACTTGCCCTCCACCAAAAGTCTCGTAGAAATTTGACATTCGTTGATACAATTTGGCTTGATTGGAATAGTGTTTTTCACTAATAGATAGAGTAGGAGACACTCCGTAATTGTAAACAAATTCACACCAACTCCAATTCCACTCGCCATTTTGGTTCTCAGTATTCTTTTGGTTCTCAGTATTGGCACCGACTTCAATTTCAGGTAACATTATAGCATCGTTATCTGTATCCAAATAATGCCATACATAGGGATCTGAAGCCTCTTCTGCGGAGTACTCAGTAAGTCCTTGCGGATCAATGTATCTAATTGGATTTGCTATGCAATACGTATACGGAGAATAATCGTGATGAATTTCCGCCAGCGGATCCACCCCATACCACACCGCAATGTTCGGTTCAAAATACCTTGCTCCGTAGTAGTACAGATTCGTCTCTGTATCAAGCTCTTTGCCGTTGAAGAGGTATCTTGTCCTATAAGTTCCATTATGTAAAGTAGAATCGACACCGGTCAAATGTTCGTCCACCAGGGTTTCGCCGTAGGGCGTGTAGCAGACGAACTGTGACACGTTGCCGTCGTGGTCGGTGAGGTAGGAGGTGCTGCCGAGGTGGTCGGAGTGGAAGAAGAAGCGGTCAATCTCCTCCTGGCCGTCGCTGTCGAAGCCGGCTCCGGCGTGGGCGGATATGTGACGTTGTTCAATCATCCAAATCCTCCTTCATTAGGAAATCTTTTAATGAAATGTGTGTGACGGTGCTTGTCGAATAATCTGCCTCATCCGTTGTAATGATGATTTTACGATTGGTTTGGTCCAGTTTCCTGAACAATGCAAATTCGCGATTGTAGGTTTCCTCATCTGCGATAGAATACGCCACTTGTATCAAATAGGTTTTCCCATTTTTTGTCGCCCGGAAGTCGATTTCTTGCGATCCGTCCCTATAAACCGACAACTCGTATCCCATATAAAACAATTCGTTATATACCACATTTTCGAGATTGTGTGTCAAATCATAGTGATGTTCGGGTTGGCGTATGGTATTAAATGCGACATCTTCATCGTAAATTTTTGAGAAAAAACGCAGTTCCCGCTTTGCCTTGGTTTCGTATTGAGGAATAGACCGGATAATATACGCTTCTTCCAAATATCGCAGGTATTTCATAATCGTATTGACAGAAGCCGTCTGTCCCTGGCCTTTCAGTGTTTTTACAACCGAATTTGCACTGAATATACGACTATTCGAACGCAATACAAAGTTGACAAGTTTGTCAAAAAGGACCTCGTTCCGAATGTGATACCTGTTGATCAAATCATTGCGTACGATCTGTCTGTCCAACTCGTTCAAGTATGTCAATACGGAATCCTTGTCCGAAAATTCGAATATTTTGGGGAATCCTCCGTAAATCAAATAGTTGGTTACCGAGCAAGAGACACCGGTCTGTTTCGTATATTCACAAATTTCTTTATACACAAATGGACGGATATTAAAGCTGACATACCGACCCGAAAATTCTTTTGTTAGTTCTTTTGACAAGAGTTTTGAGTTGCTTCCGGTAACAAACAGCGAAAGATTTTCAAGGCGAAGCGAACGACATGCCATGTTCCAATCAGGAATAACCTGCACCTCATCCAAAAACACGAAAGTTTTCTCATTTCCCAAACGAGATGTCACATACGACACCAAGTCTTCGGCATTACTGATTTGGGAAGTGACTTGCAAACGCTCAAAGTCGAGCGACAAGGTTGGTTTGCCTTGATTGCGAAGCTCCTGTTCTATCTGGTCTTTTATTACGGATTTGCCACATCGCCTCACGCCGGTGATTATTTTGATAAGATCGCTGTCGTAAAACGGGCGGATTTTGGCCAAGTAATGCTCTCGTACTATCATTCTCCAAAAGATTAATTACTGAAAACTTTTACGTTGAATCTCGCAAATTTTCAGTAATAGTGAAAACTTTTGCAAATATACAAAAAGTTTTCAGTAGACAACCATACTATAAAAAATTTTTTTAACGTTGCGAAGCCCCGCCTTACGTCGGTGATTTTCTTGACGCACGAAACAAATGCGACGGTTTG
>JAGACJ010000126.1 GCA_017614195.1 Paludibacteraceae bacterium | reverse complement strand
GGCGACATGGTATATGTCGAGAAGGGGGGCGAAATCATCCCCAAAATCACTGGGGTTGATGTGGATTCGCGCGTATTGTTGGGCGAAAAGGTACAGTTTCCGAAAGTGTGTCCGGAGTGTGGAACCCCACTGGTACGCGAGGCGGGAGAAGCGGCATGGTACTGTCCTAACGACTTGACCTGTCCGCCTCAGATCAAAGGCAAAATTGAGCATTTTGTTTCGCGTAAGGCGATGAATATAGACGGAATCGGAGAAGAGACCGTCAGTTTGCTGTATCAGCACAAATTGCTGTCGAATGTGGCTGATTTGTATCAGTTGAAGTTGTCTGATTTGACATGGTTGGCCGGTTTGGGCGAAAAATCAGGCCGAAAAATGCTGCAAGGCATAGCCGATAGTCGTAATGTGCCGTTTGAGCGGGTGCTGTTTGCACTTGGCATTCGATATGTCGGGGCTACGGTTGCCAAGAATCTGGCGGTTAATATGCGTTCGATTGATCGTTTGGCATCCGCTAAAAAGGAAGAACTCACCTTGTTGGACGAAGTGGGTGAGCGCATTGCGGAGAGTGTGGTGTCGTATTTTGCCGACGAACGCCATCGGACGCTTGTCCAGCGTCTTAAAGACGCCGGACTGCAGTTCGAAATCCATGCTGGTGCCGAACAGACTGTCGTCTCAGACAAGCTGAAAGGTTTGTCGATTGTTATTAGCGGAACGTTTGCCAACCATTCTCGCGACGAATTGAAAGCGTTGATTGAGGCAAACGGAGGCAAAAACGCTTCGGGTGTTACATCAAAGACCCATTATCTGTTGGCTGGCGATAATATGGGGCCGGCCAAGCGCGAAAAAGCCACCTCGTTGGGTGTGCAGATTATCTCGGAAGAAGAATTTATGCAAATGATAGAATAGTATGTCGTACATTGAACGAAAACTGCGCCGAATCCGCACCAAGAACCCTCGTGCCAAAAGTTGTTTTATCAATGGTCATGATGTGCATACCATTAACCTGTTGTATGCCATCCCTGACTCCGAGGTACGTACTGCCATTCAGAAATACGATGATCTGTGCGAAGTGATAGATATTTGCGCCGAGCGAGACATCAAGGTGCATGTTTGGGTATATGTACGTAAGTTTCAATGGTTCAAACCGATACCGGGTGTGACGCTGATATCTGACAAAGACACGCATTGGTTTTTCCGTCGGCCGAAGGGGCGTGTTGTACGTGCCTTTTTGGCAGAAGAATCGGAAGTGCTGATGAACTTGTCAAACGAATACAATTCGGTGCTCGAACAATTGTCAGAATACTCCCAATCACCCTTCCGAATATCGCTGACACGTGAAGGTACGCTTGCCAAGTACGAGTTGATGATAAACATGATGCAACAGTCAGCCAGTCTCGTCGAGTCGTTCAACACGGTGATGTATTACATAGACTCGATTAAATCGAAATGATTTTGTGGCAAAGAGTGTAACAAAACGCATTTTTTTGATAGAGAATATGCCGAAATTTACTACCTTTGCGCAATCTTTAATAAAAGTTCCAAAAAACAGCGATGAATAAGTTTAAGGGAATGGGGGTGGCGTTAATCACGCCGTTTGCCGAAGATGGTTCTGTGGATTATACAGCGTTGGGCAAACTGGTGGATTACCAATTGCAAAGCGGAATCGACTACATGGTAGTTCTCGGTTCTACTGGCGAAACCCCTACATTGACTGAAGAAGAAAAAGATACCATTACACGTTTTGTCATCGGACGAATCAACGGTCGCGTACCAGTAGTGCTCGGGGTTGGTGGTAACTATACGCAAGCCGTGGCCGACCGTCTCAAAAACTTGCCTTACGAAGGCGTCGATGCCGTGTTGTCGGTGGTGCCTTATTACAACAAACCTTCGCAAGAAGGTATCTATCAGCATTATGCCACTTTGGCCCGTGCTTCAAAAGTACCTATCATTCTGTACAACGTTCCATCGCGAACAGGTGTGAATATGGCGGCTGAAACGACTATCCGTCTGGCCAACGAGTTCGATAACATCATCGCTGTTAAGGAAGCGTCTGGCAATATGGCGCAGATGGAGAAGATTATCAAAAACACGTCCGATGACTTTTATGTGATTTCCGGCGATGACGGTTTGGCCTATCCAGCTATCTCGGTGGGTGCGAAAGGCGTGATTTCTGTGATTGGCAACGCTTTTCCGAAAGAGTTCTCCCGCATGGTGCGTCTCGCATTGGCAGGCGACTATATGAATGCGTTGCCGATTCACCAGCAGTTTACCGAATTGTTCGATTTGTTGTTCGTTGACGGAAATCCTGCAGGTGTCAAAAGTATGTTGAGTGCGATGGGGTACATTGGTAACCGTTTGCGTTTGCCACTTGTCCCAACCCGCATTACCACCTATGAGAGCATCCGTAGGGTGTTGATCGGACTGAATGTGAAATGCTAACCAGATACTGATATTTACCCCAAAAGAAAAGGACTTGCGATTTGCAAGTCCTTTTCTTTTGGATTAGTGTTTGCAGACGGTTGTCTGTTTGTCTTCGGCCAACTCGATACGGAGCAGTTCAGGCTTGTCGCCATCGCCAAGCTCTACCAGATGGGAGGCGACAGTGTCTTCGACATATTTTTGTAGGGCGCGTTTGAGCGGTCTTGCGCCATATTGGCGGTCGTATCCCTTTTCTATCAGGAAATCCTTGGCCTCTGGGGCGATTTCGAGTTTGTAGCCCATATTGGCTAACCTGCCTTCGATGGGTTTGAGCTCAGTATCGATGATGCGCTCTATGTCGGCGCGTTCGAGATTGCTGAAATAAACGATTTCATCGATACGGTTAAGGAATTCGGGCGTAAACGTTTTTTGCAACGCTTTTTGCAAAATGGCTTGGTCGCTTGCAGCGTTTGGGGCGGCGGAGGTGAATCCGATGCCGTGTCCGAAATCCTTCAATTGCTTGGTACCCACATTCGAGGTCATTACAATAATCGTGTTTTTGAAATCCACTTTGTGTCCGAGACTGTCGGTGAGGAATCCTTCGTCCATGACTTGCAACAACAAGTTATAGACATCTGGGTGTGCCTTTTCGATTTCATCGAACAAGATGATTGAGTAGGGTTTCCAACGCACTTTTTCTGTCAATTGGCCTCCTTCGTCGTAGCCGACGTAGCCCGGAGGTGCACCAATGAGTCGTGATACCGAGAATTTTTCCATGTATTCGCTCATATCGATGCGAATCAACGCGTCTTTGTTGTCGAACATGGCTTCGGCCAGCATCTTGGTCAGATATGTTTTTCCAACACCTGTAGGACCCAAAAGCAGAAAAGAGCCGATGGGTTTGTTGGGATCTTTCAATCCCAAACGGTTTCGCAATACAGCGCGGCATATCGTATCTACGGCTTTGTCTTGGCCTATGACTTGCGATTTCAGTTTGCCGGGCATTTGGCGCAGTCGGTCAACCTCAGCCGACACAATCTGTTGTGCCGGAATACCCGAATTGCGTGCAATCAACTCTGCGATTTGCGCTGCGTCAATGGTAATCACATCGCGCTTGGCGTTTTCGGTCCAACGGTCCTTGGCTTGTTTGAGTTGAACCTCCAGTTCTTTGCCTTTGTGCTGGAATTTTCCGGCAAGGGCAAAGTCTTCGACTCTTACGGCCTGCAGTTTGTCTTGTTCGCATTTGGCAATTTCCTGTTCAATCTGCATAACGTCCTGTGGTACAGTCGTGTGTGTAAGACGGGCGCGCGACCCGGCTTCGTCAAGGGTGTCAATGGCCTTGTCTGGGAATTGGCGGTCGGTTACGTAACGGTCTGTCAGTTTGACACAGGCTTCGAGTGCTTCGTCGGTGTATCTTACGTTGTGATGCGACTCGTAGTGGCCTTTGATGTTTTTCAAAATCGTCAGAGTCTCCTCCTTGGTGGTGGGTTGTACCAATACTTTCTGGAAACGGCGTTCGAGTGCACGGTCTTTTTCGATGTTCTGACGGTATTCGTCAATCGTAGTGGCTCCGATACATTGTATCCTGCCACGCGAAAGAGCAGGTTTCAGCATATTGGCGGCGTCCATGCTGCCAGTGGTGGCACCAGCTCCGATAATGGTATGCAGTTCATCGAGGAATAGGATGATGCTATTGTCTTTCTCCAATTCGTCCATGACCTTTTGGAGGCGTTCTTCAAACTGGCCGCGGTATTTGGTACCGGCTATCATGGCCGCCATGTTTAGCGACACAATGCGTTTGCCGGAGAGCAGGTAGGGGACCTGTCCTTTTACGATGCGGGTGGCCAAACCTTCCACAATAGCCGATTTTCCCACACCCGGATCTCCGATCAGTACGGGATTGTTCTTTTTGCGGCGGCCCAAAATCTGCAGCACCTGTTCCACTTCTTTGTCGCGGCCGACCATCGGGTCGAGTTTTCCTGCTGCGGCTTGTGCCGTCAGGTCGGTGCCGAAACGGGCAATCGCCGACTCGTTGCGCGAACGTGCGCGAACCGACTGCTGCGCGGTGGCGCCACCTTGTCGAGGGTCGTCGTGCAAGTCGTCGTCTTCGTCGTATTCATCATCGTCGTATTCGTCAGAAAACGATGCGTCTGAAGCAGGGAAGGTGTCTGACGAGCTCATACCCGTGAAATTCGTTTTGGAATTGTCTGCGAATGGCTGCTCGTTATTATTAATTATAGCGCTTCGCACCTTTTTGTAGGTAACTCCCGAATTTCCGAGCAATTCGCTTGCAATGCTTGATCCGTCCTTCAAAATGGCCATGAGCAAGTGTTCTGTGTCCACCTTTTCGCTTTTCAAAGCCATGGCTTCGATCTCCGACAAGGTCAAAATTCGCTCGGTCGAACTGAGCAATGGGAGCGGGCGTTCCATCACCGCAGAGTTCGTCCGTATATTGGCTTCGATGGCTTTTTTTACAAAACCTAAATTCATACCAAATTGTACCAGCAGGCTGTAAGCCTTGTCGGTGTTGGTGGATTCGGATACGCGGAGGATTCCCAAAAACAAATGTTCGGGACCGATATAACGGTTACCGAGGCGTTCCGCCTCTTCTTCGGCGAATCGCAAGACTGATTGGAAGTTCTCTGATTTCTCCATATACGAAAATTAAGTGTCCAAAGATAATGTTTTTTATAAAAAAGGCACATTCTGCCATTCAAAATTATCTCAACAAATTTCGTGCCAAATAAAATCAAAGGCCTCTTGTCAGTGCATTTTACAGGGGTTTGATTGTTGATAACATTTTGCCTTTTGTATTTGGCTGGTTCGACAATTATTTGTAATTTTATGCGTTAATTTTTGACAAAGAACCTACAAACGAAAACATTTTATAAATGCTTGATCAAGAAAAGATTATCAAAGTTGACATCGAAGAGGAAATGCGGACGGCATACATCGATTATTCGATGTCAGTAATTGTTTCGCGTGCATTGCCTGACGCACGCGACGGTTTGAAACCGGTGCAACGCCGTGTTTTATTTGGAATGAACAAGTTGGGTAACACCTTTGACAAGCCGACCAAGAAATGTGCCAGAATCGTCGGTGAGGTCATGGGTAAGTATCACCCCCATGGTGACTCGTCTATCTATGGCACGCTCGTCCGACTGGCACAAGATTGGATGATGCGCTACCCGTTGGTTGACGGTCAGGGTAACTTCGGATCTGTCGATGGAGACAGTCCGGCTGCCATGCGTTACACCGAGGCGCGTATGCGTCGTCTGGCAGAAGAAATGCTTGACGACATCGACAAGGAAACGGTGGACATGACCAAAAACTTTGACGAAACCGAAGATGAACCGACCGTATTGCCGGCACGTATCCCGAACTTGTTGGTCAATGGTGCCTCAGGTATCGCCGTAGGTATGGCTACAAACATGGCGCCGCACAATCTTTCGGATACAATCAATGCCATTGTGGCTTATATCAACAATAAGGAAATCACTGACGACGAGTTGATTTCGATTATCAAGGCGCCGGATTTCCCAACGGGTGGCATTATCTATGGCTATTCAGGTATTCGCGAGGCGTATACGACAGGTCGTGGCCGTGTATTGATTCGCGGTCGTGTCGAAATTGAGAGTGAGAAGGAGCACGATATGCTCATTATCACCGAGTTGCCCTACATGGTCAACAAATCCGAACTGATTTCGTACATTTCGGACATGGTGAATGACAAACGCATTGACGGCATTGCCGACATTGCCGACGAAAGTAGCAGTGAAGGTATGC
>JAGACJ010000125.1 GCA_017614195.1 Paludibacteraceae bacterium | reverse complement strand
GGGAAACGTTGTTGTGCTTTTCAGTGGATTTCAAAAGAAAACAAATAAAACGCCGGTATCGGAGATTAACAAAGCAATTAATATAAAGGAGGCTTACTATGCAGACAAACAATCATCAGATAAAAGACTATAGCGCAGCTCTTGAAAAAAAGTACGGAGCCGTCGGGACGAAAACGCGCGAGCAGTTTGACGAGGAGGCTTGGGATTTTTATACCGGGCAGGTATTGCTGGATGCGAGAAAGAGGTCGAAGATTACCCAAGAAGAACTCGCTAGACGTATCAATAGCAACAAGTCGTATATCTCACGGATAGAACGAGGTCTCGTTACCCCTAGCGTAGGTGTGTTTTATCGCATTGTCAATGCGTTGGGATTCAGAGTTGATCTTGTGTATAACAATGCATAAAAGGGGAATCGAAAAAAAGAAAGGGTGCATGAAATCATGCACCCTTTCTTTTTGGGAAATCACCGCTTAGCGGCAAATCAATTTGCTTTGTCCATAGGTACCGTCGGTATAGGTGACAACCACCAGATAGAAGCCTTTGTCAACTCCCGTAAGGTCGATTATCGCCGAATCGAACGTTGCCACTTGGGCGCCCGTCAGGCTGAAGAGAGCCACAGAAGCAACCTCTTTATCGCTCACTACAATCGCCTTTTCGCGTGCCGGGTTCGGATAGATAGTCAGGTTACCGTTAAGGTTGCCGGATTCCACCATTTCCTCCACATTGGTTGCACAGGTCTTTTCACGAATCGAGATGTCGGTCAACGTGTAGGTGGTGTTGGTCGGACCATTGTCAATCGAAATGGTCATATCGGGATTGGTCAACGCCTGCGGATTCGTCGCTTCAAAGCTGAAATCCACGGGTGTGTTCGCCTGCAGTGTTATCGGGTTGTTGTCGAACAAATGCTGTGCTTGATTGTTGTCGCGCGACTCGATGTAAATCTTCACTGTCGAAGCCTTGGTGGCGGTCAGACGGCCAGTGAATACATACGTGGTGCCGGCTGTCAGCGCTTGGTCATCGCCCGAAAGTACGACATACAGGTTCGCATAGTTGGCATTGCCGACATTCACCGTTACCGAATTTCCATTCACGGTATGCAACCCGTTAATTTGGTTCCAGTTGCCGTTATAGTTCACCACGTTGCGCGAAGCCGTGATCGTGCTGAACGTGTTGTGGCAAGGCATGCTTGCCCCTTCGGTCGTGGTGACGGTGCGGGTGACGCGGTTGGACGTGTTGCCAGCGGCATCGTAAGCCTCAACGGCAATCTGATAAGAGGTCTCAGGTTGTAAGCCAGTCACCGTGTACGAGGTGGTGTTGCTGCTGCCCACTTTCGTGCCATTTACGTAAATGTTGTATCCGGTTACCCCGATGTTGTCGGTCGAAGCGGTCCAGGTCAGGCCGATGCTGTTTGCAGCTGCGTTGGCAGTGAGGTTGGCCGGTGTCGAAGGATCCTCGGTGTCGGGTTGTGTATTTGCCGCGTCATAGAAGTACAAGTTGGCATAATAGAAGTCGCTGAGCGAAGCATTGTCAAACTTGAATTGGTCGATGTTGTTCAACACCGCACCGCCATTGACCGTAGCAGTGAAACTGGTGAGCGGAATGTCCAATTGGTTCCACGAGCCGCCGGTTACCGAAAGGGTGTAGGCGCTTTCGCCCGTGCCGCCAGCTTGTGCCGTATTGATGATGCTGATACGGATGGTACCGGAGTTTTGGGCAAACACATCGATGTGCAGTTTGTTGTATGTGCTGGCATTGAGTGCATTGGTTTCCAATCCCTGGTAGTTCATGTTGGTGACATGAATGGCCTTGACCGTGTTGTCAACGGCGGCGGCACCCGATTGAGCCCAATTCGGATTCACATTGGTGATGTTGGTGGCCGTACCATTTACAAACACATCGGCACTGGGCGTGTGGGAGGCATTCTTGTCGGGAGCAACGGGAACCTCTATCGGATCGGGGGTGTTGCCCTCAACAGCCGACAAGTAGTTGTCGTTTCTGGAATCATCTGGGTAGATGCGTACCCAATCGACATACATGGTAGGGGTCGCAGTGGAATATGCATCCGGGTATTCGTCCACTGCAGTACCGCCCATCGCCAGGTTCAATAGCAGGAAGAAATCTTTCTTCATGGCATCGGGACATCCGTAGCCAGTACCCCCATTGCGATTGGGAACAACCGTATAGTTGTTGCCGTTGCCGTCACATACATAGCCGGAAATGTTGTCGGGAGTCCATTCGATACCGTAAATGAAATAAGCGTTGGCAGGCATCGTGCCAAAGCGGCCGTACACATCCAGGCTGCCGCCGTAATCGGCATTGCCGTTGGAATACCAGTGCAAGGTGGTGGGGGTGATTCTGCCCCCATTGGACATATTGGATCCCATCTGTTCCATGATGTCAATTTCGCCGCAGCGTGGCCAGCCCACATTGCTTTCGCCGTTCATGTTGGCGCCGTCGTAATTGGAACCCAGCATCCAGAACGCGGGGAATACGCCGGTTGACATCTCGGGCAGTTTGATGCGCGCCTCGATTTTGCCGTAGCGCACTTTCACCTTGTTCTTGGTGTTGATACGCCCCGATTTCCAATAGGCACTGTACGAACAACCGTTGTTGTTATACGTGTGGTCGGTGTATGTCGCTTTGATGACAAGGTTGCCGTCGCTGACGTAAATGTTGTTGGCATCATTGACATATTCCTGGCGTTCCCAGTTGCCGTTACCATCGCAATTGGAACCGACGCCCAATTCGTAATTCCACACATCGGTGTTGAGCGATGTGCCGTTGAACTCGTCCGACCATACCAGTTGGTAGGCGGCGAAAGCCTGAACCGCCGTCAGACAGGCGGTGGCAAAAGAAAGTAAGCGTTTTTTCATATTGTTTGATTTGATTAAAAAAGTCTTTTCATGTGCTTGACGTGCCAAATTTACGAAAAAAAACGAAAATGCGGCAATTGTCTTTGAAAAAAAATGTTTTACAACAACAGCGGCGGTGCGAAAAGCACTGCCGCTGTCATGTGGAGGGTATGGCGGATCAAGCCTGGTGTACGGTGAGTTGGGGGAACGGGAACGAAATGCCTTCCTTGTTGAAGGTTTCATACACCGTCTTGTTCATCCAGAAATACACCGACCAGTAATCGGCACCCGAGCACCATACGCGCACGGTGATGTTGACGCTGCTGTCGGCCAGGGCGCCCAACTCGATGAAGGGGACGGGATCCTTGAGGATGCTGCCGTTCGATGCGATGATGCGGCTCAGCGTCTGCTGCACCTTTTCATAATCCGTACCGTATTCCACGGCAAACGAAAAATCGACACGGCGCAACTCTTGTGCGCTGTAGTTGGTCATGATGCCGCTCGAAATGCTGCCGTTGGGGATGATAACGGTTTTGTTGTCGGTGGTCAGCAAAATGGTCTGGAACAGTTGGATGGCCTTGACCGTGCCGGTTTGTCCCTGGGCTTCAATAAAGTCGCCCACCTTGTAGGGCTTGAACACCAGGATCATCAGTCCGCCGGCAAAATTCGACAACTGACCGCTCAACGCCATACCGATGGCGACGCCGGCCGATGCCAGCAAAGCGGCGAACGAAGTCGTTTCGATGCCGAGCGCGCCGATAACCGCAATGAGAAGCAGAATCGTCAGCGAAACATTGACCAAGCTGGCGATGAAGGTCTTGACCCCTTCGTCCATGTTGCGTTTGGTCAGCATCTTGTTGACGAGTTTCTTAATGAGTTTGATGATCCATTTGCCGACGAAATAAATGACGATGGCTGCCAAAATGTGCTTGCCGAGGTCAACGCCCGACGTGATCAGTTGGTCCCATAAACCCTGGAACTTGCTGACGCTCAGTTCGGTGGGGTCCATTTGTGCCAATTGTTCCACCACGGTGGCCGGGCAGCTGTCTGTAGTAGCTAATGTTTCTTCCATGGAATGATTTGTTTTTGAATGATTTTTGCAAAGGTAGCATAAAAATGCAGAACTTCACGTGTGGCGCATGGGTATTTTTTTTATCTTTGCGGTGAATTTGATACCGCCGTCGTTGGCGGAATCGCCTAATTGATAAGCAGATGTCGAAAATCATTCTTACCGGCGACCGTCCGACCGGCCGTCTTCACATTGGACACTATGTAGGTTCGTTGCGCCGCCGCGTGCAGTTGCAAAACAGTGGCGAGTACGACAAGATATTCATTATGGAGGCCGATGCACAGGCCCTGACCGATAACGCCGACAATCCCGAAAAAATCCGCCAGAACATTGTGGAAGTGGCGCTCGACTACCTGTCGGTGGGCTTGGATCCGAAAGTGTCAACCCTGTTCATTCAGTCGCAGATTGCCGAACTGACCGAACTGGCCTTCTATTACATGAACCTGGTGACGGTGTCGCGTTTGCAGCGCAACCCGACGGTGAAGACCGAAATCAAGATGCGCAATTTCGAAGCCAACATTCCGGTCGGTTTCTTCACTTACCCCATCAGCCAGGCCTCCGATATCACCGCGTTCAAGGCGACCACCGTGCCGGTGGGCGAGGATCAGGCGCCGATGTTGGAACAGACCATCGAAATCGTCCGTCGCTTCAACAACATCTACGGCCCGACGCTGGTGGAACCCAAAATCCTGCTGCCCGACAATGCGGCCTGTTTGCGTCTGCCGGGCATCGACGGCAAGGCCAAGATGAGCAAGTCGCTGGGCAACTGCATTTATTTGTCGGAAGACCCCAAAGACTTGGCCCAAAAGGTGCGCGAAATGTACACCGACCCCACCCATCTGCGGGTGGAGGACCCTGGGCACACCGAAGGCAATGTGGTGTTTACATACCTCGATGCCTTCTGCAGCGACGAGCAGGTCAACGCCATGTTCCCCGAATATGCCGGCCTCGAAGAGATGAAGGCGCATTATCGCAAGGGTGGTTTGGGCGACATGAAGACCAAAAAACTGCTGTTGGCCGTGCTCGAAGAAGAGTTGGCTCCGATACGCGCCCGTCGTGCCGAACTACAGAAGGACATCCCGTATGTCCTCGAGGTGTTGCGCAAAGGCAGTGAGGTTGCCCGCGAAGCGGCCGCCCAAACCTTGTCTGAAGTGCGTCACAGCATGCGAATCGATTATTTCGGCGACTCTAAGTTGGGTTAATCCTCTTCGATAGAAAAATACGATGGAACCTTACGTACATTTGGTACAGTATTACGAAACGGATGCGATGCGCATTACGCACCATTCCAACTACATCCGTTTTATGGAAGAGGCGCGTACCGATTACCTCGAGCGCCTGGGCATGGGCTATGACCGGATGGAGGCCGAGGGATTGAGGTCGCCGGTGATGAATGTCGAGTGCAAATATCTGAAAACCACGACGTATGCCGACCGTATCCAGATTTACCTGTATGTCAAAAGCCATACGTCGCTCAAAATCGAGTTCGGTTATGTGATGCAGGTGGACGGCGAGGTCGTATGTACGGCCAGCAGCTGGCACTGCTTTATGGATGCCAATCACCGGCCGGTTTCGTTGCAACAGCGCTATCCCGACTTTTTCGAGCGTATGTTGGCGTTGCAATCGCCCCTTGCGTAAAGGATTGAGTCCGTATATCATAAAAAAAACTCCGAAGTTGACTTCGGAGTTTTTTTTATAAAGGTGTTGGTGTTTACAGATTCGGGTTGATTTTGCTCCACTCCGAAACGGGCGGAACAATCTTGAGGGTTACCAACTCGTCGCGCATCTTGCACAAGTGCTCGTACGAAGCGTCTAGTTTGGCGTTTTCCTCGGGTGTTCCCTTGGGTACGGTGAACTTGGCGCCGTTTTGGTCCAAGGTCGTTTTCATGGCCATCATGATGTGGTCGTACTTCTTGGTCTTGACGTAGGTGCCGACCGGGAAACGGAAAGGCTCGCCGCCCATGGCCGAACGGATCATTTCGACCGACAGGTATGCCGGGCTTTGGAAGCTCGAGCGTCCGCGCAATTTGATAATGGCGGCACCGCCTTGGGTAACATCTTTCTTCATTTGTTCCCATTCTTCAGTCGGGAATTCGGACGTGCCGATGATGTCGGTCAGTTTGCGGCCTTTGATCGATACATGGCTGCCGAACACTGCCATCTGTTCGCCGTGACCGCCATAGGTGGCGCATC
This sequence comes from Paludibacteraceae bacterium, assembly GCA_017614195.1. Taxonomy (GTDB): domain Bacteria; phylum Bacteroidota; class Bacteroidia; order Bacteroidales; family Paludibacteraceae; genus Enterocola. Next base: position 12,072 of record JAGACJ010000125.1, on the reverse strand, counting down.
CTTTGATTTCATTTTGCATTACACCGAACTTCTTGGCCAAAGCGCTTTGCAAACGGGTGGTGTCCAAACCAGCCAAAGTAGTCACTTGTCCGGGTTTCAATCCTGAGTAGAGCAAGGTGACCAAACCAGTCAGGTCAGCGGGGTTGAAGATGATGACCACGTGTTTTACGTCGGGGCAGTATTTTTTGATATCCTTGCCCAAATCTTCGGCGATTTTGCAGTTGCCAGCCAGCAAGTCTTCGCGGGTCATGCCTTCTTTACGGGGTGCACCGCCCGACGAAATGATGTATTTTGCACCGGTAAACGCTTCTTTGGGGTCGGTGGTGCAGGTGATGTTTACTTTGTCAAATCCGCTTTGACGCATTTCTTCGGCAACGCCTTCGGGCGAGAAGACATCGTAGAGGCAGATGTTGGGGGTAAGATTCATCATCAGGGCGGTTTGCGCCATGTTCGAACCGATCATACCGGCTGCGCCGACGATGGTCAGTTTGTCTTTGGTTAAGAATTTCATATTGATGCTATTGGTTAATGTCTTATAATTGGTTTGTGGCGTTTTCGGCCGTTTGGTTTACAAATATACGCAAAAATTTTACAATCCTGTGCAGATATACCATAGAATTTTTGTATATTTGTAATGGTTATGGCAAAAACGATCGAAGAAATAAAAAACGACCTTGCTTCGTTGAGTCTGGATGAGGCGGAAGCTGTGCTGACAGCCTTTTTGGAGGAACATCCCAAATCTGCCGAAGCGCATTATTTGCTGGGCAATCTTTTTCGCAAGCAGGAAATCTGGGATCGGGCTCTTAACGAATATCTTGTCGCCATGGACATTGATCCGGCGTCACCAGCGACCGCTGCGTACGAAATGTCGCAAAAGATTTTAAACTTTTACGATCACAATCGGTATAACCAATAAGAACCAAAATTTACGCGATATGAAAAAGTTATTTTTATTTTTGGCCATAGCTCTTGTAGGGCTGTCCTTTGAGTCTTGTCAAGGTCCTGAAGGACCGCAAGGTCCCCGTGGGGCCAAAGGGGAACCGGGCGAAAGCGGTTCGGTAAACATGAAAGTGTATAGCTACCGGGTGAAACATGCCGACTGGCGCGCCGAGGCCTCAAACGGTGAGGTGACGTGGTATTACTACGACATTGAAGACGAGGACTTGAACGTGTACCTCAATACGCAAGGCGTGGTAATGGTATATCATTATACCGAAGATTTTGTGCAAGCTCCATTACCCGAAGTGCGTTATTACAAAAACGATGCTGGAACCGAGTTCTGGGAGGAGGAATACGACTTCGATGTGTATGAACCAGACGAAGCCAATAACGAAATCGGTTCTATCCGCATTTATTTGCGTGCCAACGATTTCCATTTTGAACAATCGCCCGTAGACCAGGTGTTCAGAGTGGTGCTGATGTGGCCGTAATGATCTGGCCGTCGCGCATTTCGATGATGCGGTCCGAAATGGAGGCCATGTCACGGTCGTGCGTCACCACTAAGATGGTCAAGTTGAGCTTTTCGCGCAACTCGAGCAACAACCGGTGAAGTTCTTTCTTGTTGTTGCTGTCAAGACTGCCTGAAGGCTCGTCGGCCAGAATGACAGAAGGATGGTTAATCAGCGCGCGCGCTACGGCCACGCGCTGTTTTTCGCCACCCGACAGTTCCGAAGGTTTATGTCCCATGCGTTCGGAGAGCCCCAAGTAGTTGAGGAGTTCTACTGCATACGCATGGGCTTCTTTTTGTGGCTGTTTGGCAATCATCGCCGGAATCATCACATTCTCGAGCGCGGTGAATTCGGGTAGCAGCTGGTGAAACTGAAATACAAAACCCAAGTGGCGGTTTCTGAAGTCGGATAATTGGTTGGTGTTCATGCGACTGACTTCTTGTCCGTCGATGATAATCTCGCCGCCGTCGGCTTGGTCGAGCGTGCCGAGAATTTGCAGCAATGTCGTTTTCCCGGCGCCGCTGGCACCCATGATTGACACAAATTCGCGCGGGGCGATGTGCAAGTCAATGCCTTTGAGGACTTGCAGATTTCCGAAACTTTTCGTGATGTTCTTGGCGTTTATCATAAAGCTGTAATTTGTTTTAAGGTGTATGCCGCCAAATGGCAGCCAAATAAGGCTGGCAGGTACGAGACCGTGCCGAGAGTTGAGCATTTGTTGCGCTCATCGTCAATGCGGACAATCGATTCGCGATTGACCGGCTCTGATGAGAACACGACGGGCAAGCCCTTGTATATCCCCGCTTTTTTGAGCCTGGTGCGGATGGTACGCGCCAATGCGCATTCGTGCGTTTTGGAAATGTCGGTCACCGTAATTTGCGACGGATCCACTCGTCCACCGGCGCCCATTGACGATATGATGGAAATGTGCCGTTGCATACAGTGGCAGATGAGTGCCGTTTTTGGGGCAATGGAATCGATGGCGTCGACTACGAAATCCACTTGACGGTTGGCAAAAAGCGTTTCCAGATTCGATTCCTCGATAAACCAGTCGAGCGCCTCGACTTGGCAGTCGGGGTTGATGTCGAGCAAGCGTTGGCGCATCAGTTCGCACTTTTTTTGTCCGATGGTGGTATGGGTGGCAATGAGTTGGCGGTTGATGTTCGACGGTTTGACCTCGTCGGCATCGACAATCGTGAACCGCCCGACGCCTGCACGACAGAGCATTTCGGCGGCGTATGCGCCGACTCCTCCTAATCCGGCGACCAATACGTGCTTGCCGATAAGGAGACCGACTGCATCGTCGCCCAATAGTAACCGTGTTCTTGTTTGCCAATCTTCCATGTTGTCTGCGAATTTACTGTTTTTTTGGGAATTATAAACAAAAAAAACGCCATGGATTTTCCATGGCGCCTTTTTTTGAGTCGGACTGGTTTATTTTGCCTGTTGGAATGTAACGTTGTCGAGGCAGACGTATGCCGGTGTGTTCAGTCCATACTCGCCGCTGTCGGTACCATCTAACGAAATCAGAATTTTATCAACAGAACCGAGGGCGGTCAGATCGCAAGTGGTCCAATCGGCGCAGATGTAGGTCTTCCCGTCACGGAAATCGGCGAGATAGAAATCAACCTTTCCTGTGATTTCTTTATTGTTCAAGCCAGTGAAGGTGACTTTGAACCAGTCGTTTTCGCCCATGGCGGTGACTCCGCCATAACCACCGTCGTTACCGTCTTTCAAGGCCAGATAGACATAGGTGGAGTTGTTGATGGCCACACTTTGAGGTTCAATGGGTTTAGAAAACTCGATGCTCGAGTTGGCGGCCGAAAAACTGCTGTAATAAACAACGGCGAATTGCTCCGAGTTGTCGGCGCCGGCGTTGGCATAAACGCTGAATTGGTTGGCATAACCGGCCGTTTCTTTATCGGTCTGGTTTGAGACTACGATTCCTCCGTCCCAATACGGCCCCCACTGGCCATCGCCTTGAACAGAATTGAATGTGACACCGCTAACGGTTGTGGCGACGGCATTGTCGGTGTGACCGCTTTCGTCCAATTCGACTGCCTCAAAGTCGATGACAATGGTTTCTTTCTGCTCGTCTGCAGCGGGCTCTTCGTTGTTACAAGCGGCAAATGTGATTGCCAGCATTGCCCAAAAGGATACTTTCAATAAATTTTTCATACGATTACTGTTTTATAAGTTTGTAAATATTTTGGTTGATTTCCATCAAATACAAGCCGGAAGGCAAGTCGCTGCAATCGGCTTGGAATGACGGGGCCGTCGCCTCTATGATTCTAAGCGGTTTTCCGTGTATAGTGTATAACTTTATGGTGCAGTCGGTTGTAAGACTGATTTTCAAATAGTCCGTTATCGGATTCTCCACCCATAAGACCGGTGCGGAAACTTCGCTTATGCCATCGGCCGGATGCAGGTCTTCGACACCGCAGATTTCGGTCGATGTTTCGCCAATCCAACCGCATAGTTGGTGCTCGGCGCAGTAAATCTTGATAAAATGAATTTCGTCGAGCATGGCAGGGTTGCATTCGTCGTCAACCGCCCAGTCGATGTCGATTTTGCTGGCGTCGCTGGAGTTGGACCAGTTGTCGGCATATCCATAGTCGAAGGCAGAGAGTGTCCAAGTGTTGCCGTCGTAATGGCTGTTGCTGGGCAGACGTGTTCCGCTTAGCGTGTACGCATTGTCGGTGAGCCACTGGGGGTAGTAGGACTGGTGGTGATAACTGTTTTTGGGCAGGTAGCCGTCGCCTCCCTGATTGTCGGTCCAACGGATATACGACTCGATGCTGGTAGAGGCGGCGTCGTTTTCGGCCGATGGCTTGTAATAGGTGATTTGGTAGTCGTTGATCGTGGCGGCACTGTCGTGTGCGCTGCCTTTGATTTCGTACCATGTGTCATCGGGCAGACCGTTTTCGTTTTCGTCTTTCATTACGGCAATCACGCCTGGTTCGGCGTTGCCGGCGTATGCGTTTCCGTTGACACGGAAGTCGTATTCGTCCGGCTCGTTTTTGATCGCATGGTCAAACCCGACGACGATGTAACCGCCGAAACCTCCCAAAGATACTGTCGAACCCACGGCTTGTCCGCCAATTCGTTCCAATGCCTTGCGTGCCATGTCTTCGGCCTTGTCTCCTTCTTCGTAGGGTGGCAGGACGTTGGTAAATTGCCCAGGGGCTGGCAGGTATTCGAACACTTGCGTAACATAGGGTGTCGCAGCATGCAGCAGCGGGGTCTGCAAACAGCCAGTCAGGCAAATCAATAGGTGTAAGATCCGGTTCGTCATTTGTACTTGAATGCAATGGCAGCGGGAATGTCGCCGGTAGTTACTTTCCACTTGAGCGTTCCGTCTGCGTTGAAATAATACAAGGTGCCGGGCGAAACATAGTCGGCTGCGTCGCCAATCATAAACTCTTTGTTTTCGGGATTGACCGCAATGCAGTAGGGAACCGCGATCTGCGAGGCGATGTCGTCTGTAATCAGCGGGGTGGAGGTTGCGGTTGGGTTTGAAGTCTTTATCTTGCGATACGAAACGGTTTCGTCGCCGGTTCTTGCATCGTATTCCCAAGCGTATAACAGGCAATTGTCGCCCTGCAAGGCGAGGTTGCTGGCCCCCCATCCAAAGTCGTATGCCAACGATTCGGTTTCGGGGTCAAACAAGAAGCAGTCTGAGCCCACGTCGTTGTAGTTGCCACGCGAAGTGATAATCAGTTGGTTTTGGACGGTCGCCCGGATGCATTTCATATTGGGAGTCAATTCGATTTTCTTTTCTTCGGTAAAGGTTCTTAGATCGATAACCGACAGGGTGTTGTCGTAATCGGGCACCAAATAGCCTCCAGAGTTCACAACGTACATCTTTTCGCCGATAATCGCCATTTCTTCGGGGTTGTAGCCGACTACACAGGTGCGTGTTACAGACAACGTGGTAGTGTCGATTTCGGCGACATAGCCCAAGGTTTTGTTTCCGATTTGTACCGGACCGGCGTACGAAGTGACGTATGCCTTGCCATCGGCGAAAGCCAAATATCTGCAGTTGGGAATTTCAATGGCTTTGATGTGGGTGGCGGTTGCCGCATTCATTACCTCGATGAGGTTTGAGCAGTTGATGACTGCATAGAGCTTGTCGCCGTAGATTTTGAGGTCGTTGCCCACATCGCCCAATCCCATGGTGACTTCGGGGTTACGGGTGGTAAAAATGTTGCGGCTGTAAACTCCTGTTTCGTAATCGAAATAGTCGAGTGTGGCTTTGTTGGAGCCCATATTGCCCTGATTGAGCAGGTAGAATCCTTGGATTGTCCCAATGACACTAGGCTCGACGACCGGAATGTCTTCTTGCGGAATAAGCGGTTCGTCCGTCCGACAGGAACAGACTGCCAGCATCCACGAAAGGCAAAGGGCGATCCTTGTTAGGTGTCGTTTCATTTGTTGTGCGTTTTCGTCCTAATCCGCGAGGACGGTTAAACATATACAATACCGGCAGGTCTTCTGACTCGATTTTGCCTTGCGGACGGCCCAGCCTTCCCGAACAGTGTCAGTGGCGGAGATGGGCGTTCAAAATCTTACAGCAGCGGGTCTGTCCATGAATTTCACATGATTCCCTTTTCAGCACGTCGTTGTGTCAACTTCAGCGCACCGGTATTTATCGTTGCAAAGATAATAACAATTTGCCAATCACCTTCGTCCTTTCGTCAAAAATTGTCGGTGCTGTTCTTTGGATTGTAGGGCGATAAGGTGTATTTTTGTGTTGTGTTACCGAAGATAATGACAAGACAAACGAGGCGATTCCTGTCGGCGGGTATTTGCCTGTGGTGCGTGTGCCTGTGTGTATGGTCGCAAGAAGAGACAGACACGCTTGCCGTACACGAAATCGAGGAGTTTTGTTTTACGGGCAGCCGGCTCAAGAGTGAGATGGTGCCGTTCCAGCGCATGGATTCGGCAGTGCTGCGGAATTTGAGTTGTCAGAGCGTAGCCGATGCTATCCGTTATTTTTCGGGTGTACAGATGAAAGACTATGGTGGGGTCGGTGGGGTAAAGACCATCAATATCCGCAGTATGGGAACCAACCAGATGGGCGTTTTCTACGATGGCATACAATTGGGAAACGCCCAAAACGGACAAGTTGATCTCGGCCGTTTCTCGCTCGATAATATCGAAATGATAGATTTGTATAACGGGCAGAAAACCAGTGATTTGCAAAGTGCAAAAGATTATGGTGCGGCGGGTACGGTTTATATTGAGACGCGTGTTCCCAAATTCGCTGAAGGCAAAAAAGACCAGCTTGATATGAAATTCAAGACCGGCAGTTTCGGTCTTGCCAACCCGTCGGTTACCTATAACCGGCAGATTGACTCCACTTTGATGATGTCGGTCAGTGCAGAGTACACATATGCGACGGGCCGTTATAAATTCACTTATCGCAAGGTAGATGCCACCGGTGCCATGGCTTACGATACCACAGCGGTACGCGAGAATGCCGATATTCAGGCGGTGCGTGCCGAAATGGCGCTCTTTGGCGATAAGGGCAAGGAAACATGGAAGGTGCGCCTTTATAATTATTATTCGGATCGGGGACTGCCGGGCTATGTCGCCCGTAACCTGTTTTCGCATTCGCAACGGCAGTGGGATGACAACTTCTTTGCACAAGGCTCGTATAAAAACAGATTTTGGAACGATCGTGTCGGATTGATGGTGAACGCCAAGTATGCGTACGACTACACGCATTATCTCAATCCTGACACGACCCTGCAATACATCGACAACCGTTATAGGCAGCAAGAGGCGTATCTGTCGGTGGCTGGCAGTATGCGCATTTACGACTGGTGGACGGTTTCGCTCTCGACTGACGTGCAATGTAACGCACTGGATGCAGACTTGCAGGCGTTTGCCTATCCGTTTCGAACGACCGGGCTGGTGGCCCTGGCAACCAAGTTTAAGCATCCGAATGTGCAGTTTCAGGCCAGCGTGTTAGGTACTTTCGTGCATGACAAAGTGTCGGATGGTATGGTGATGCAACCCTACAGCCAATGCTCTCCTGCCGCCTATTTGTCGGTGCGTCCGTGGCGGAATGTCTTGTTTGATATACGGGCGTTTTACAAACGCATTTTCCGTATGCCGACTTTCAATGACCTTTATTATACGGATATCGGAAACGCGCGTCTTGATCCAGAGTTTGTCAACCAATACAATGTGGGGTTGGGTTATCGTTTCGCTCATCCAGACAAGACGGTAAGCGATTTCGGCGTGCAAGTCGATGCCTACCACAATGATGTCGAAAATAAAATTGTGGCGATGCCGTCGTCCAACGCCTTCCGCTGGCAAATGAAAAATTACGGTCGCGTGCGCATTGATGGGGTAGACGCTTCGGTTGATGTCGGTTTTAAATGGTGCAAACACTGGGCACTTGGCCTACGGCTGGCATACACGTATCAGCAGGCGGCTGATTTGAGTTATGACTCGTCCAGTCCTTATTATGGAGGACAGTTGCCTTACATTCCGTGGCATAGCGGATCGGTCGTCTCTGACGTGTCGTACCGCAACTGGACCTTAAACTATAGCTTTATATATACGGGTGAGCGTTATGCTTCGAGCGCGAATATTCCTGTTAATTATGTGCAACCTTGGTACACCCACGATTTGTCGCTTTCGTATCTTCATAATTTTCAAAATTGGAAACTTAAAGGCTCGATTCAAGTCAACAACTTGTTCAACCAGCAGTATGAAGTGGTAGTGGGTTATCCGATGCCAGGAACTAATTTTAGACTGGTAATCAGCGCTTTGCTCAATTAATTTACACTCGGATTGTCTTCCACTTTTGAGAATTCGCTTGTTCTGAAAATTTTCAATTTGGAAAACTTTTGGAAATTTTTCAAACAAAAAGTTTTCCAAATTGGAGAACTTTGTCGTTTGAAAAATTGATTAGAAAAATACAAAATCTTCATTTCGTGAGTATGTAATCGTGATGTTTATAACTACGTGTTAAAATTCTTTTGCAAAAAAATCAAATCTTATACTTTTGCATCTGTTCGGTTTTGCAAAACAGATTTTGTTTACAACCGAATGTAATGTATGGGTGGTATTTGCCTACCCAAAGCAGAAATAAAAATATGGAAGAGTTAATGATAATCAAGCGGGACGGAAAAGCTGAGAGTTTTTCTATCCAAAAAATCAAGAATGCTATTGCAAAAGCATTCTTGTCTGTAGGTGCGTTTGCAACCGAAGAAACCATGACGGCCGTGCTGAGTCACTTGTCGGTTCATGCAGGTATGACGGTGGAGGAAATCCAAAACCAAGTGGAGTTTGCTTTAATGGCTGAACGCTATTACAGTGTAGCCAAAGCGTTTATTCTGTATCGTCAGAAACACTGGGAAGACCGCGAGACCCGCGACAAGCTGGAGTTTACCCTGAATTATTGCGATGCCCGCAATGCCGCTTCCAGCAGTAAGTACGATGCCAACGCCAATGTAGAGAAGAAGAATATCGCCACTTTGATTGGCGAGCTCCCGAAATCGAATTTTATCCGTTTGAACCGTCGTCTGTTGACCGACCGTTTGAAAGAGATGTATGGCAAAGAACTTTCTGACCGCTATATCAGCTTGCTTAACAGCCACTTTATCTATAAGAACGACGAGACTTCGATGGCTCCGTATTGCGCCAGTATCACCATGTATCCGTGGCTGATTGGCGGTACGTTGTCGATTGGCGGCAACTCGACCGCTCCGTCTAACCTCAAATCGTTCTGCGGTGGTTTCGTAAACATGGTGTTCATGGTGTCGAGCATGCTTTCTGGTGCATGCGCTACCCCCGAGTTCCTGATGTATCTGAGCTACTTCGTTGGCAAGGAATACGGCGCCGACTACTATTTGCGTGCCGATGAGGTAGTGGATCTTTCGACCAAACGCCGTACCATCGACAAGGTGGTTTGCGACTGCTTCCAACAAATCGTTTACTCGATCAACCAACCTTCTGGAGCCCGCAACTTCCAAGCTGTGTTCTGGAACATTTCGTACTACGACCGCTATTATTTCGAGAGCCTGTTTGGCGAATTCGTGTTCCCCGACGGCTCGAAACCCGATTGGAACGCGCTTGACTGGATGCAACGTCGCTTCATGAAGTGGTTCAATCACGAGCGTACCAAAACCATGCTGACCTTCCCGGTCGAAACCATGGTGCTGTTGGCCGATGGCGATGACATGAAAGACAAGGAATACGGCGACTTTACTGCCGAAATGTACAGCGAGGGCCACTCGTTCTTCACCTACGTCAGCGACAATGCCGACTCGCTTTCTTCGTGCTGCCGTCTGCGCAACGAAATTCAGGACAATGGTTTTAGCTATACCTTGGGCGCTGGCGGTGTGTCGACTGGCTCGAAGAGTGTATTGACCATCAACCTGAACCGTTGTGTACAATATGCGGTGAAACAAGGCATCGCCTATCAGGAATATATTGGCGAAATCGTAGACTTGATGCACAAAGTGCAACTCGCTTACAACGAAAACTTGAAGAATCTGCAAGCCAAAGGTATGTTGCCTTTGTTCGACGCCGGCTACATCAATATCAGTCGTCAGTACCTGACCATCGGTGTGAACGGTTTGGTTGAGGCGGCAGAGTTCCTCGGTATCGAAATCAATGACAACCCGCAATATGAGCAGTTTGTACAAATGGTTTTGGGTATCATCGAAAAATACAACAAGGCCTATCGCACCAAAGACGTAATGTTCAACTGCGAAATGATTCCGGCTGAGAATGTGGGTGTGAAACATGCAAAATGGGACCGCGAAGACGGTTACCGCGTCCCGCGTGACTGCTACAACAGTTACTTCTATATCGTAGAAGACACTTCGTTGAATGTGGTTGATAAGATTCGCCTGCATGGCCGTCGGTACATCGAGCACTTGACGGGTGGTTCTGCATTGCATCTCAATTTGTCGGAGCACTTGAGCAAGTCCCAGTACCGTCAAATTTTGCGTGTGGCTGCCAAAGAGGGTTGCAATTATCTGACTTTCAATATTCCGAATACGATCTGTAACAAGTGTGGCAACATCGACAAACGCTACTTGTGCGAATGCCCGAAATGCAACAGCACCGATGTTGACTACATGACGCGTATTATCGGATATATGAAGCGTGTCAGCAACTTCTCGCTGCCTCGTCAGCAAGAAGCGGCCCGCCGTTATTATGCGAAGCCGGAGGCGGCCAAATGCTAAAATTTGTAAGTTGCGATGTGGTTTTTCGCGAGGTCCCCGATGAGGTGACCTTGGCGATTAACCTCTCGCGCTGCCCGAATACCTGCCAAGGATGTCACAGTCCTTGGCTGCGCGAAGATACAGGTCGTGAGCTGAGCCCCGAAGTGCTTGATGAAATCATTGGCACTTACGGGCAGGCTGTCACCTGTATTTGTTTTATGGGGGGCGATGCCGCACCGTTCGAAGTGGCTGCTTTGGCCAGTCGGCTGCGCCCGCGTTTCAAAACGGCCTGGTATTCGGGCCGCCCGGACTTGCCTAAGGGCTTTCCTGTTCAATCTATGGATTTTATCAAACTTGGACCGTATGTCGAGCAACTCGGTCCGATCGACAAGCCCACCACCAACCAGCGCATGTACCGGGTCGGTCCTGACGGCACCCTCACCGACATCACCTCCCGTTTTTGGACCAAGCGCCCGATCTGAACCATTGGTCGGTCGAAGCTGAATGTATGATTTTAAATACGACTTTGAGATGACGCGATTTGTTTTGCTGGCAGGAGTGTCTCTTTTGCTGCTCTTTGGTGCAGGAGCTTCCTATGCACAAGTGTTAAACGGCTTGGTTGACGGCCATGAGTGGGTGGACCTGGGTTTGCCTTCAGGCACGCTCTGGGCCACTTGCAATGTCGGAGCGTCAATGCCTGTCAAACATGGCTCTTTTTGCTCTTGGAATGACTTGAGTGGTGTTTTCGACGAGGGACCGTCGGCCGGCTGGGGTCCCGCCTGGCGGTTGCCTTCGAATGAAGAGTGGCAAGAGTTGTTGGAGTCCTGCAAGTGGGAGCCGGTAACCGTCGACAGCGACGATGCCTACAAACTTGAAGCCTATATGTTGACAGGCCCGAACGGAGCGTCTCTTTATCTGCCTGCGGCGGGAAATGGAGGCAAGGGCAGCTATATGTCCGGTGACATGAATTCCCTTTCGCCCTCTGGTGCCATGCTTGAATTTGATTTTTACAAGGTGAACGTTACGGTTTCCTCTGACATGTACAGCCATTTGGTACGTCCTGTGCTGGTCCGTAAGGCGAATGTCGATTATTTGGATTTGTCCTTGCGTCATAAGTACATGGGGCCTGAGGGAGGTTCGTTTGCGGTGAAGGTTGGTTCAAATAATCTGTGGAAGGTATCGAAAAACAAACCGTGGATCTCGGTTTCCAAAACAAGAGGCAAACGAAACGGGATGCTTTCCATTTTTGTCAAGCCGTCGACTTCCAACCAACAGGAAACGGCCGAAATTGTAGTCAAAGCATGTGGAGGAAAAATTGTGCAAACAATAACCATAGTCCGTTCCGGTTTGGCGGGCAACAGCGGCGGATACAATTATGTGGACCTGGGTTTGCCTTCAGGCACGCTCTGGGCCACTTGCAATGTCGGAGCGTC
>JAGACJ010000124.1 GCA_017614195.1 Paludibacteraceae bacterium | reverse complement strand
TGCTGGTCATCTTCTTTTCCATCCTGCAGTACATCCACCAACACTCTGGATTCCCCGTCAACATAAACATCAACTTCCCGCTCATTACCGGAAAACAGTTTGAACACTACAGAAACGGATTCGGCAAAGTCAGGCTCTTGCAAATCAAGTACAAGTACTTTTCCGACAAGGCTCTGTATCTGTGGGATCTTTGCTACGCCTTCTTTGAGAGAAGCAAACAAGTGAACATCGACGTCAACGAACGCGAATACCTTTTGGTCAAGAACTTCAACATTGTCTTCGAGGCCATCATCGACGAGTTGATAGGCGGAACCGAGGCAGACTTGCCGGAAGGGCTGAAAGAACAAGCCGATGGAAAACGAGTAGACCATTTGTTTCGGTATCGCGACCTAACCAACAACCAAGACGAAAAACCCATCTACTACATAGGAGACTCAAAGTACTACAAACGCAACGTTCCCATTGGAGAAAAGAGCGTGTACAAGCAATTTACCTATGCGCGCAATGTGATTCAATGGAACCTGGATTTGTTCAATGACGGCGATGCCGAATCGCAAAAGGGACACATACGGCTCAACGACGAGATTACAGAAGGCTACAACATCATTCCAAACTTTTTCATATCAGCCGAACAAAACACTCTCGAAAGCAAGGATGACATTCACCTGACAGAAAAAAGCGAAAATAATTTTCAGTCACGGCACTATGACAACCGACTTTTTGACCGCGACACTTTCTTAGTAGCGCATTACGATGTGAATTTCCTATTTGTTGTTGGCCTGTATGGCCGCAACAACTCATCGGAAAAGGCTTCATGGCGCAATAAGGTCAGACAGCTTTTCAGAAAGGAAATCCAAGACATGCTTTCCGCAAAATTCCAGTTCTACGCCATGACAGCCAAAAAAGGAATCAGTGCGGTTTCTTACATCGGAGACCACTTTCAGGAGTTGTTGGGCAAGGTGTTCACACCCTACGAAGACAGAGGTGGGCAGAAATACTTTTCATTGGCACTGGACAAAAGCGACAAATTCAAAGAAGAAAACGAAGCCTTGTTGGGTCAACTCAAAGAGTTCTTCCACGTTGAATCTTGCAAAATCGGCGACAATCCGCAACAGATATTGCCTCAAGTTAATCCCTTGACAACAGAAATGGCAATCCCCGCCAATTTTCTTACTCTCCACTATTTGGAACGCTATGTCAATAAGGAAATCTTAATCGGGTGCTACCACGACCAAGCGCATTTGGACTGGATCCTTGGCAAGAACGACAAGGGAACCCTGATTTACAATGTCCGCCTGGACAAAAACAGAGCAGGAGCACAAAAGATAAGCCAACTCGAAAAAAGGGAAGTAAGTTTTGTCATCTTGTACGAAGAAGGACATGCAAGCAACGCAGCCTTCAGAGTATTTCGGGTGCACCATCATGCCACCATGGATGAGGAACGTATGCGCAAGGCATGGTATTCCAACCCGCATGGACGATACTTTTGCTATGTCTTTGACGAGGAAGTTTCTTTAGGAAAACTCAATATTGAGAAGGTTCTCGGCGACTGGTCCATACAAAACCCCGGCCAAGAACCCGGCACACCGATTTTCCTCACGGGACAAGAACTCTTGAACTACCGCCAATAGCCTCATGCCCGACACCCTCTCCCCAGCCCAACGCCACCGTGTGATGTCGCACATCCGCAGCCGCGGAACGAAGCCCGAAATCAAGGTGAGGAGATGGCTGTGGCGGCACGGGTACCGCTACCGCCTCAACGTGCGCAGCGTGCCGGGAAAACCCGACATCGTGCTGCGGCGCTACCACACCGCCATATTCGTCAACGGCTGCTTCTGGCACGGACACGAACGCTGCGGCAAATACCGCCTGCCCAAGACGAATACTGCATTTTGGGAAACCAAAATCAACCGCAACCGCGAGCGCGACCAAGCCGATTACCAGGCACTGCTCGCCGCCGGCTGGTACGTTATGGTAGTGTGGGAGTGCCAGCTGCAGGGCGGACGCATCGAGGCCGTTATGCGCCGGGTGCAGGCCCAGCTCGACCGCAACCTCCTCGACATCCACCGCCCCGCCATTTATTGACAACCGTTGCCATTGGGCAGAAAAAACACTATCTTTGCCCCGTAATCACTAATACCGAACAAGCTATGAGCTTTTTGCGAGTACTCCTTGCCATCATTTTTCCGCCATTGGCCGTGCTTGACCGCGGTTGCGGATCCATTCTTATCGTATTTCTGCTGACCTGTTGCGGATGGGTGCCGGGCGTTATCGCCGCCCTCGTCATCCTCAACAAAAACGATGGCCAAGTTCCTCAATCATGAAACACATCACCGTAGCGGCAGCCGTGATACACGATGAGCAGGGACGCATCTTTGCCACACAGCGCGGATACGGCCCCTGGAAGGGGTGACCGCCTGTCAACCATTGAAAATACCATCCATCACATTAAAATCCAATCTTACACCATGGAAAAAGAAAACAAACTAATTCTGTACAAAGACGACGAAGGCAGGGTGAATGTAAACGTCCGCTTTGCCGACGAAGACGTTTGGCTGACACAAAATCAATTGGCGGAAATTTACAACACGACACAAGAAAACGTGTCGATACATATATCCAACATATATAAAGATCACGAATTGGATGCTGGTCGAACTTATAAGAAATTTTTATTAGTTCGCCAAGAAGGCAAACGTCAGGTACAACGGGAAATTGACCACTACAATTTGGATATGATCATTGCCCTCGGCTACCGCGTACAATCATGACAAAGCAGTCAAACACCTGAAAAACATACAAGACGACCCAGTATGAAACACATCACCGTATCGGCAGCTGTTATACACGACCGCCAGGGCCGTATCTTCGCCACGCAGCGGGGATATGGAGAGTGGAAGGGGTATTGGGAGTTTCCGGGAGGGAAAATCGAACCGGGCGAAAGCCCCGAAGCCGCGCTGATACGCGAGATAAAGGAAGAACTCGACACCGAAATCGAGATTGAGCGGCATTTGGAAACCGTTGAGTGGGACTATCCGACCTTTCATATCACGTTAGCGTTCTTCTTGTGCCACATTGCACAGGGTGAGCTGACCCTCAAGGAACACGAGGCCGGCCGGTGGATAACTGCCGATGAAACCGGCCAATTGCAATGGCTGCCCGCCGACGAGGCGTTTGTCAGCCATTTGGAAAGACATTTATCAGACAAATAAACAAACATCATTAATCTAATAACCAATGGAAAAATTAAATCGCATCATCTCAATCCTTCACAAAGTAATTTTGGTATGTACGGCACTCATGGCAGTCGCCGTGCTAATGATTATGGCCATGATACCTGGAGGAAGCGTACTCTTGATTGTATCCGGAATGCTCGCCGCTTGTTGCTGCTCGCTGCTTGGCACAGCAATCTTTGTTCCCGAAATCGTTAACCGCGAGCCGGCAAAAGGAAACGGTGCAATCGCCTTTATCGGGTTGTCAATAGAATTCGTGGCGCTCATTTTCGTCTTGCAAAACTATCCGGGAAGCCGCGTTATGGCAGTGTTAGGTCTGCTTGGTTGGAGCATTGGAACCTGCGTGTGGATGGCTTTAATCATAAGAATGAAGAAAGAAGACACGAGCAAAGAAGAAGCGCTGCAGTCGGCCTTGAAAGACAACTTGATCCTGATTGTAGGAACCCTCGTCTGCTTTGCAACATTTACCTTACTTTTGGCTCCCCGGTCAAAAGTCAACCGATTTATCCGCCTCAACCCGCTATTTTTGAGCGAAGAGCAACTGCACGAGAGAACCGTTTCGCAAGAAAACCAGATACGCTACTATCTATGGGAAGGCGACACCCTGCAAGCCAAACAACTGCTGATGCAAGAGATTGAATACAACCGACAACGCGCCGACGACGAAAAGTTCGGCTACCAGCACGATGAATACCTACATACAGTCGACAACTACAAATTCTTAGGTTTTTCGTTGGGATTACTCGAAGGAGAAGAATCCCCTATCGCTCCATACGATGAAGAATTAGAAATCGTAGAATTCGACGACGAAACAGAATAATCGAAGGCAAGACAAGCGTGCACAAAACGTCTTTGTACAAAGAATAACGCGAATATGCTTGTTTTTGATGCAAAATCAGTAAATTTGCGGTCAAAATAATAAAGCCGGTATGGAAATGAAACGAACAAAGGTAAACGACGCCCTTGCCATGGAGGCAGGAGTCGATGTGTTGGTCAAAGGTTGGGTGCGTACGCGCCGAGGAAACAAAAACGTAGGTTTCATCGCGCTAAATGACGGATCCACCATCAAAAATATCCAAATCGTGGTCGATTTCGAACAAATCAGCGAAGAGTCGATCAAAACCATCACTACCGGCGCTTGTATCGCGGTCAAAGGCGCATTGGTCGCCTCGCAAGGCAAAGGGCAGAGCGTTGAGATCTTGGCCAAGGAAATCGAGATTTACGGCACCGCCGACCCCGAAACCTACCCGTTGCAAAAGAAAGGACACACGATGGAGTATCTGCGCGAAATCGCTCATCTCCGCCCGCGTACCAACACCTTTGGCGCTGTGCTGCGTATCCGCCACAACATGGCCTACGCCATCCACACTTACTTTCACGAACACGGATTCTATTATTTCCATACCCCGATTATCACCGCTTCAGACTGCGAGGGTGCCGGCCAGATGTTCCAAGTGACCACCAAAAACCTATACAACCTCAAAAAAGACGAAAACGGTTCGATTGACTATAGCGACGATTTCTTCGGCAAACAAACCAGCCTGACCGTTTCGGGACAGCTCGAAGGCGAACTGGGCGCCACCGCTCTCGGAGCCATCTATACGTTTGGCCCGACGTTCCGCGCCGAAAACTCCAACACTCCGCGCCACTTGGCCGAGTTTTGGATGATCGAACCCGAAATCGCCTTCATGGACCTGACCGAGCTGATGGACCTTGAGGAAGACTTCGTGAAATACTGCGTCCGCTGGGCCCTCGACCATTGCTACGACGA
>JAGACJ010000123.1 GCA_017614195.1 Paludibacteraceae bacterium | reverse complement strand
GAGGGTAATGTGTGGCTGTATAGCGGCTATATCTACAAAATGCTTACTTATTTTGCCAAAATCGTGGATAAGGAACGTCAAAGGATGGCAGCCGATTCGGCCGAACAAAAGAAAGTGATACCGACCGAAGACGATTACTTCCCTGAAGATGACAAATGGGCGGTTCCCCCAGGACAATAAAACAAAAACACCAGCTTTTCAGTTGGTGTTTTTGTTTGTAACGTGCAAGGTCACTCGTTGGACAGTGTGATGATTAACCAAATGATCAAGTAGAGTCCGATACCTACAAAACCGCACATCGCCAATATTACGGTGATGACGCGGACAACCGTCGGATCCATGTCAAAATAATCGGCAATACCGCCGCATACGCCCAACAAAACCTTGTTGCTGCTCAATTTCAATTGTTTAGCCATTCTTCAATAAGTTTTTTGAATAAAATCTAATCGCAAAGATATGATTTTTTCGTGGAAAATCGTACCTTTGGCCTATTTGACAGATAGAAGTATGCCTAAATTGTTCTTGATTGACGCCTATGCGTTGATATATCGTTCTTATTACGCCTTTATCCGTGCACCGCGTATCAATTCCAAAGGATTCAACACATCGGCCGTATTGGGCTTCGTCAATGTGTTGGAGGATGTGTTGCGTCGCGAGCAGCCTACCCATATAGCTGTGGCGTTCGATCCGCAGGGACCGACATTTCGCCACGAGGCTGATCCGAATTACAAGGCCCAGCGCGAAGAAACGCCCGAAGACATCCGCAAGTCGGTCCCGGTAATCAAACAGTTGCTCGGGGCCTACCGCATACCCGTGTTGCAAGTGCCCCGCTTCGAAGCCGACGATGTAATCGGTACGGTTGCGCATCTGGCCGAGGCCGAGGGATTCGAGGTGTATATGCTTACCCCCGATAAGGACTATGGACAGTTGGTGACCGATCATGTCAAAATGTATCGCCCGCGTCACAACGGGGGATACGAAATACTCGGTCCTCAGGAGGTTTGCGCCAAATACGGACTCAAAGACAAAATGCAAGTCATTGACTTGCTTGGCTTGATGGGCGATGCCAGCGACAATATTCCCGGTTGCCCGGGGGTAGGCGAAAAGACTGCTGTCAAATTGCTCGACCAGTTCGGCAGTATCGAGAATATGCTGGAGCATACCGACCAGATTAAGGGAGCCTTGCAAAACAAAGTGGCCGGGGCGGTGGAGCAAATCAGGTTCTCAAAGTTCTTGGCCACAATCCGCACCGATGTGCCCATCGGGTTCGATGCCGCCGCTGTGCAAGTGCAGTCGCCTGATTTGTCGCTTCTGCTGCCATTGCTGACGGAATTGGAGTTCAACCAGTTGCTGTCAAAGTATCGCACGGGGGCTGCTGCCGAACCTACACCCGTCAAGCCGGTACGGGCGAAAAAGCTGCCGTCAGCCGATCCGAAGCAAATGTCGTTGTTCGATGTCATTGACGATGAGGCAGACGCCGCAGAAGCTCCAGAAGAAACCAACCCGGTCGATGTCGGAGATAACTTCAGGACCTTGGCCGACTGTCCGCACTCCTATTATATTGCCGACTCGATAGAGCAGGTGAAAGACCTTGCCAGCCGGTTGTCGGCAACATCTTCCTTTTGTTTTGACACGGAAACGACTTCGGTCGAAGTGATGCGCAGCGAGCTGGTCGGATTGTCGTTTGCCATCAAGGAGCACGAAGCATGGTGGGTTCCGGTCAACCCCGACAACACCCGCGAGGTGCTCGAAGTGTTGCGACCGGTATTCGAAAACGAAAACATTGTTAAAATCGGTCAGAATATCAAATACGACATACTTGCACTGCGCCGTTATGGCGTTCTGGTCAAAGGCAAAATGTTCGATACCATGCTGGCGCACTATGTGCTGCAGCCCGAGTTGCATCACGGCATGGATTATCTTGCCGAAATCTACCTGCATTACCGTACCATTCATTTCGAAGAGTTGGTAGGTACTGGCGCAAAAGCCATCAGTATCCGTCAGGTGGATCCGAAACTGTTGGCTGACTATGCTGCCGAAGACGCCGATATCACACTGCAGCTCAAGCATATACTTGAACGGGAACTTGACGCACAGTCAATGCGCAAGTTGTTTGATGAGGTTGAGATGCCACTTGTGCCGTCGTTGGTGGCCATGGAGTTTGCCGGAGCGCGTATCGACAGCGAGGCTTTGGCTCAGTCATCGGTGGCAATGACAGCCCAGATGGAGTCGATAGAGCGCGAGGCGCAAGCGTTGGCCGGGTGTCAGTTCAATATCGGCTCGCCCAAACAGGTGGGTGAGGTGCTGTTCGAAAAACTGAAGATAGTGGACAAGGCCCGCAAAACGAAAAGCGGTCAGTACCAGACTTCCGAAGAGGTGCTCGAGTCGTTGCGGCAGAAACATCCGGTGGTCGAAAAGATCTTGGAGTACCGCGGAATCAAAAAACTGTTGGGCACATACGTCGATGCTTTGCCGTTGTTGGTCAATCCGCAGACGGGTAAAATCCACTCGTCGTTCAATCAGGCGGTTACGGCAACCGGACGGTTGTCATCGAGTAACCCTAATTTGCAAAATATCCCGGTACGCGACGCCATGGGCAAGGAAATCCGCAAATGCTTCGTCCCGGATGCCGGCAATGTGTTCTTCTCGGCCGACTATTCGCAAATCGAGTTGCGTATCATGGCGCACCTGAGTGGCGACGAGGCCATGATCGAGGCCTTTAATAGCGGTGCAGACATTCATGCAGCCACCGCTGCCAAAATCTATGGGCTGCCAATTGGTCAGGTGACTTCGGATATGCGCCGTAAGGCCAAGACAGCCAATTTCGGAATTATCTATGGCATATCGGTGTTTGGATTGGGCGAACGGCTCGGCGTTTCGCGCGATGAGGCCAAGGCGCTCATCGACGGTTATTTCGCCACCTATCCGCGCATCAAACAGTATATGGAAGAATGTAAGGAACTGGCACGTTCGAAGGGGTATGTCGAAACGCTTTTCGGGCGCAAACGCTACTTGCCCGACATCAATTCGCACAATGCGGTGGTTCGCGGTTTTGCCGAACGCAACGCCATCAACGCGCCGATTCAGGGCACAGCGGCCGATATTATTAAAATTGCCATGGCGCGCATCCAAAGCCGTATCGAAAGCGAAGGTCTGCGCAGCGAGATGATTTTGCAGGTGCACGACGAATTGAACTTTAATGTGGTGCCCGACGAACTCGACCGAATCAAAGATCTCGTGACGTACGAAATGTCGCACGTAATTGATTTGAAAGTACCGTTGATTGCCGATTGCGGAGTTGGAGCCAACTGGCTCGAGGCGCATTAAGAGACAAAGAAAGTGACCAACGTGAGATATCAACTGGACAGCCGCTCTGGGCTTGTGCTCGAAGGAGGGGGAATGCGGGGCGTGTTTACCAGCGGCGTGCTCGACAATCTGCTCGACCGCGGCATTCGGT
The DNA here is from genome assembly GCA_017614195.1 of Paludibacteraceae bacterium. Taxonomy (GTDB): domain Bacteria; phylum Bacteroidota; class Bacteroidia; order Bacteroidales; family Paludibacteraceae; genus Enterocola. Next base: position 3,166 of record JAGACJ010000123.1, on the reverse strand, counting down.
TCCCGTATGCTGTGGGGGTGAGCGCTGGTGCCTGCAACGGACTCTCGTATATATCGGGGCAGCGGGGTCGCTCAAAATACAGCAACATCGATTTGCTTGAGCAGTACCGATATATCGGTATCGGCCATTTGTTGCGCAAAGGCAATATCATGGACTTCGACTTGCTGTTCGATGAATTTACAGAACATATCTATCCTTTTGATTTTCAATCGTTTTTCGAGAGCGGGCAACGCTTCGAAATGGTGACGACCGATTGCATGACGGGCGAGGCCTGCTATATGGAAGAATATGCAGACCGATCCCGGCTGATTGCCATTACCAAAGCGTCGAGCAGTCTGCCGTTTCTCTGCCCTATTGTTGAGGTGGATAACCGGCCTATGCTCGATGGTGGTATTGTCGATTCGTTCCCTTTGCTGCGTGCGCGTGAGCAGGGGTTTACCAATAATCTGGTCGTGTTGACACGCAATCGCGGGTATCGCAAGCCGTCAAGACCTTTGTACGTGCCATGGGGCGTTTACCGCAAATATCCCGAGTTGCGACAGCGGATTGCTGCGCGCAACCAGCTATACAACGACCAGTTGGACATGATTGACGCCATGGAAGACCGAGGCGAGATCACCGTTATCAGACCGCCGCATCCCCTCGATGTCAGCCGTATCGAGAAAGACACCTCCAAACTGCGTCGTCTCTACGACGAGGGGTATGCCTGCGCCGACCGTTTGCAGATAGTTGCCGGTTAGATCCCTTTCAAATGATTCAAAAAAAAGAGGCGCCGGTCGCTACCGGCACCCCTCTCCAATCTTATGCAAAAAAAATGAAGTGGCTATTGTTTGCAGATAATGGTTGACTTTCCGTTAATTACGGCCAGATAACGGCCTGCGGCCAATGCCGACATATCAACGCTGTCACCGTCTTGGACTTGTTTCTGGATGTAACATGCACCATTGAGCCCAAGAATACAGATTCGTTTTGGTTGCTCTCCAATTCCTTCGACATATACTTTTTCGCGAACGGGATTGGGAAACAGCTTGAACGATTCTGCGTTCAAATCGTTTACCCCGACCGTGATCGGTGTGATGTGTACGAAACATATCTTTGCGTTCGAGGCATCGTTGTCGGTAGTGATGGTCAGTCGGCCGTCGGTTACCTCAACCTCGCCTGTTCCGACATTGAACACATAGTCGGAGTTGGGTACGAATTGCAGAATGTTGACTCCTTCGGCGGTAATCGAATGGTAACTGTCTTTGTAATCGGCGTCGCCGGCTCCTACTGTTACGCGGTAGGTGCCGTTTTCAACGCCCATCTCCCAAATGAATTCCTGTTTGTTCTTGATTTGTACCATTGACTTGAAACGAGGTTCGTAGCTGCCGGTCGTACGGGTGCGGGTATTGGCCGTATTGCTTTTGTTCCAACCGTACGAAAATCCGTTGCCGCGGTTGCCGTAAACGTCGCCTTCGTCGGCCATGTATCCTGTTGGAGTCGTAAATCCGGTTTTTTGGAAATTCACTTGCCACTGACCATCGGGAATGTCGATTGATCCGTCGACCCGGTTCCAGTAAACAGTGTCGCGGGCAACTTCAACGCCTCCTTGCTTGGCAATGGCAATCACTTCGTTCTCACCCATTTGCAGCGGTACCAGTGTCCAGTTGAAGATGTAGTTGGTGCCGGTGGTCGTGCCGATGCTGACACCATTGACGATCAGTTCCACTTCGTCGTAGTTTGAATATACCTTGACATTGACGGCTTCGCGAATGCGGGTGGTGTAGCGACGCGAGGTGATGTAAACCATCTTCTCGGGGTTCCAGTTTACTTTGTAATAGTAGTAGGCGTCTTTGCGAATCTGTCGGTCTTGGGTAACCAGACCCTTGTCGTTTACACCTGGGTTATTTCCTTCGCCACGTCCGTCCGACGAAAAGTCGTATGCAGCCCATACCGAAGTGGCCCACAAATACGGACGCTCGTTGATAGCTTGTAAGTGTCCTTCGTGGTAAATGGTCATGTACTCTTCGGGGTGGAACGAGGTCGCGGTGTTGTAGTTGGCCGGTACAGTCGGTTCTTCGTCGTGTTGTTCCGGATTGCCTCCGGCTCCGTATTCGCTCACGCCAAACGGATTGTCGGGATGGTTTTCGTGTTGCTCGTCGGCCCAAGGTCCGAATTTGGCGATAGAATCATAGTACCATCCGGCATAGTGGTTAACCGAATAGGCGTCGGGAATCCAGTTGGTGGCGCGTTCGGAGTACATGGCTGCCAGGGTGGTGAAGCGGGTTGCGTCCAAGCTGTGCGCAAGGTCGTTCAGTTCGCCCACCAGCGTTACCGGCGAGGGGTATCCTTCGCCCGAGTAGTAGTTGATTTCGTTGCAAAGTCCCCAGCATACGATGCTCGGGTGGTTGTAGTTTTGTTTGATCAGCTCGGTCAACTGTTGTTTGACGTTAGTGCCAAACGATGCCGCGCTGCGGATAAAGTTAATCATCGGCACTTCGGTCCAGCACATGATGCCGAGGCTGTCGAGGTAGTTGTAGGTGAATTGCCCGTGTTGGTAGTGTGCCAGACGGAAATAATTGACACCCATCTCGAGCATGATGTCGAGGTCTTCCTTGCGGTCTTCGTCGGTAATGGCACGTCCCACATCACGGCGGTCTTCGTGCATGGCCACGCCGCGCAGCGGGGTCGATACGCCGTTGAGGAAAAATCCGTTGTTGGGGTCGACTGCAACTGTACGGATACCCAAGTTTTGTACCATTTTGTCTACAACCTCGGTGCCGTCAACCACTTCAATCACTGCCTTGTACAGATACGGATTTGCCTTGCCTTGCCACAAGTTGGGGTTGGCAATGTTTGCGTCGGAGGTAACGTTCAGTGTGTTGCCGGCATTTATCGTCACGGCTTTCGTGTCGGTGTACACCGCATTGTCGGTGGCGTCGAGAATGTTGAAACGCACACTTACATTTTTGCTTGCGCTCGAGGCATTGCGGATTTCGGCCAATATTTCGACATTGGCATTTGACGCGCTCACCGATTTCTGCGTCAGGAATACGCCGGGCGAACCGTAATCCAGTGTGGTGACATGTACGGACGAGGTGGCAATCAAATCAACGGTGCGCAGCAGTCCGCCACAGAAGGTAAAGTCTGCGCTAAGTGGTGCCATGTACAATTCGCGGGTGTTGTC
>JAGACJ010000122.1 GCA_017614195.1 Paludibacteraceae bacterium | reverse complement strand
TTTTCTGGGTAGTTTCAGTGACATTTTCTGCAATACTTGCCGAAAACATGAGCATAATATCGCCTGGGTGCACGGTGTATTCTGGTTCTGGGATTCCGTAATTCTTGCAAAGCGTGCAAATCTTTTCTATGCCACGACCCCAGCTTTCGATAAAACCAGCACGGAAAAACGTATTGGCAATGTCGGGATTGTGCGGCAACGACCGATGCTTCTTCAAAAGCGTTTCGGCCGTCCAAGTATCGGGAAAAACGCAATCATTGCTGATATACAGTTTATCGCGGTAAACACTTATCTGTATGGGTATGCCGGCCGAAAAATCCTGATGAATCAAGGCATTGAAAACGGCTTCGCGTATAGCATCTTTCGGAAACGGATAGTGCTCAATACGAGTGAAAGCGCCGTACCTTGCAAAAGTTGCTTGGTACTTCCGCTTCGGTAGTGGTATTCGCCTTTATAGTTAACGGGATATTCGTGAACCGGAACGGTGATGTCAAGTATGTTCTTCCCATCTATTTCAGACAATTCGACATCCACAATGATACCCATGGTATCACGTACTTTGTTGGGTATATCCTCCATGAGTTTCTTAGCATTCTTGACACCAACGACTTTGCCATCATCGTCAATACCAATGCATAATTTACCGCCTTGCGCATTAGCAAAGCCGCAAATCCACTTCAAATACTCATCGCGCCAAGTCTCTTTGAACTCAACATTCTGATTTTCAGTATTCATTTTCTTCATAAAAAATTAAGATGTAAGACATGTGCCTAAGGCAACGCAAAGGTAAAGATATTGGCGGGATTGTGCAAGACCTCATGTTCTGAAAATAATTTTGGCAGTTTCAAAAATAGTTTGTAACTATGCAAAAAATAATCTCTTCTGTATGACACGACACCTTACATCTATCGCTCGGTTTGCTATGCCCTTGTTTATGCTGATTATCGGCTCAACGGCAAGTTTTGTGCACGCTGCAAGCGGAACGTGCGGAACAAATGCCACCTGGACGCTTAACGAAACGACTGGCTTGCTGACCATCAGCGGTAGCGGTGCCATCGCCGACTATTCGTTTCTGAATAGCGAAAACCCTGCTCCATGGCGAACCGACTATTCGACCATCATCAAAGAGGTGAAAATCAATTCTGGCATTACAAAAATCGGCCAGTACGCATTTATGGATTGCAAGAACCTGACAAAGGTAACCATTCCCGCTTCTGTTACAACGATTGCACACGGTGCTTTTATCTATGACAGCAAACTTGTAACCGCCACCATCCCCTCAGGCGTAACGACAATCGGCAGTTCGGCATTCTTTTCAACGGGATTAACTTCTGTTTCTATTCCAGCCACAGTGACAAGTATCGGTAGTCAGGCCTTCCAGAGTTGCACATCATTAAAGACAGTTACCTTTAACACCACCAAAGTGACTTCGATTGCCAGCCAGACATTTGAGGGTTGTTCTGCCCTAACTTCCATCAATATCCCTACGAGTGTAACACAAATTGGAAGCAGTGCTTTTATCAAATGTTCGAGTCTGTCTTCTATTACGCTTCCTACGGCGCTTACAACGATCAACAGCGCAGCGTTTCGAAGTTGTACGGCATTGACGGCTGTCACGATTCCCGCCAACGTAACCACCCTCGGCACTTACGCTTTTGCCGAATGTTCTGCGCTCAAAACGGTCACTTTCAACACAACCAAAATCACTTCCATACCGGATTATGCCTTTCAACAATGTTCGGCCCTGACATCGGCTACCATTCCGAGTTCGGTCACCTCTATCGGGAAATACGCATTCAGCTATTGCGGCAGTTTACCCACTATCGTTATTCCCAACAGCGTTACTACAATGGGCGAAGCTACGTTTGCGTATTGTACGGCAGCGACAAGCCTTACACTATCCACCAAACTGACCGCCATCCCCTCATCGGCATTTAGCCATTGCAAAAACATCAAAACCGTAACGGTACCAGGTAGTGTCACCTCCATCGGAATCAATGCGTTTCAGTTCTGCGATGCCATGACTTCCATTAGTCTGACCAACAATATCACCAGCATAGGCGGAAGCGCCTTCTATGGTTGCGCCCAATTGGCAAGTTTTACCTTCCCGACCCAAGTCACCAAAATCGCGGACAACACTTTTTACGGATGCGGATTCACTTCCATCACCATTCCCTCCACGATTACCAGTATCGGCAACATGGCCTTCCGAGATTGCAAGAATATGACCTCCGCTACAATTCCGAGCAGCGTTACCAGTATTGGACAAGAAGCTTTTTACGGGTATTACATACAAAGCCAGAGCAAATTAAAAGACATCTATGTTTCGTGGACAACTGCTGCCGCCATACCCGCCTGGGGCAACGGTATCAGTTGGACAAACGGTGTCAACCTGCATATTCCTTGTGGCACAGGCGCTGCCTATCGTGCGGCTACCGGATGGAAAAATTTCACCATTGTGGGCAAAACCCAATACAAACTGACGGTAAACACCAACAACAGCGCGTATGGAAATGTAAAGATTGGTTCTGGCACAGCAAGCGGTTCTGTTTCGCAAAACACCTATTGCGAGACACAACTTCAACTGACCGCCACCCCTGTCACCGGCTATCATTTTACCAAATGGAGCGGAGGCAGCACTTCCACCTCCAACACGATTACCATTACCATGCCGGGTGCGGCAACCACCTACACCGCTAATTTTGCCATTACGAATTACACCATCACCGTCAAGACCAACAATTCCAATTTGGGAACCGTATCCGGTGGCGGCAGCGTTCAGGAAGGCAAGACAACTATCCTGACTGCCACGTCCAAAAACTGCACCAGCGGTTTCGTGCAATGGGACGACGGGAATACCGACAATCCCCGTACCGTTACGGTAACCGAGGACAAGACCTATACGGCACAGTTTGTCGCATTAAGCGGCAACTGCGGTGCAAGCGGCAACAATCTGACATGGTCGCTGGACCGGTGTACCGGCGTACTGACGATTTCGGGTTCCGGGGCGATGGCCGACTGGGCTTCCTCTGCCGATGTGCCTTGGAGCCAATGGTACACGTCCATTAAGTCGGTGGTATTGCCCTACGAATTAACTAGTATCGGCGCATACGCCTTCTACCAATGCCCCATCACCTCCATTGACATCCCAGCTGCGGTTAAAACAATTGGTCGCTCTGCATTTACAGTTTCCTCTTTAAAAGAACTTTATATTCCGGAAGGGATTACGGCTCTACCCGATTATTTGTTAGGCTCTGGATATTCTGCTACCAAGGCTCCTGTCAAGAGAATCTACCTGCCTACTACGTTAAAAACTATAGGCGCCTATTCCATTGCCTATAACCCGCTTAATGTACTTACCTACCCAGCCGCTGTCACCACCGTCGGATCCACGCCGTACAGAGGAGCGTTTCCCGCAAAAGAGGTATATGCCTCGTGGACAGAGAACGTGCCGGCCCGAACCGGAAGAATCGAATCCGTCAACTCTCCCAAATACAAAATGCACGTTCCATACGGCACCAAATCCTTATACACAGCCAAAGACTGGGGACGGATCTACGACCTCGTCGAAGACTTCGACGAGCGGGCCATTGATCTGGGGCTTTCGATCCGCTGGGCAAGTTGCAACGTAGGCGCGACCGAGCCCGAAGAAAACGGAACGCTTTTTGCGTGGGGCGACACCCTCGGCCGCAGTGCCTACACATGGGCGAACTATCCCTATAGCGGGACAGCCGCAAACACGTTGACCAGATACAACACCCGCACGGCCAGCGGCACCATCGACAACCGTACGACACTTATCGCCTTTGACGATGCCGCCTACATCAATTGGGGCGAAACATGGCGAATGCCGACATGGACCGAATGGAACGAACTGATAACACGATGCGCATGGGAAGAAACCACGGTGAATAATGTGGCCGTATGGAAAGTAACCGGCCCGAACGGAAACTTCATCTACCTGCCAAAAGCCGGCTACAAAGCCAACACTTCCACTACGGCAGGATGCTATTACTGGTCGTCCTCATTAAACACTGCCACCTCGAACGACGGTTGCAACCGTGCCCTATACATCAACGCCGCCAGCCGGACCGGGGCCAAGTACGGGATTCGTTATGTCGGGATGCCCGTTCGCGCAGTCTATCGCCGCGAGTGGCCGAGCTTTACGCTCACCATCACCGACAACCCGGCCGGCACGGTAACGACCAAAGCCATTAACGCGGGTGATTCGTACACCTTGACCGCTCAAGAAGACGACTGCCATCGTTTTGTACGATGGAGCGACGGCAATACCAACAAAGTGCGCGAGGTAACGGTCAGCGCCAACGCCACCTATACCGCCCAGTTCGAAACAATCACCTATTCCATCACCGTCCAGGCCGACGATGCCGGCAAGGGCGACGTAACGATTGAAAAACAATAATAAAACTATACGCTTATGAAAAAGACCTATTTACTCATCAGCTTGTGCATAAGCACACTTTGGGCCTTTGCCGCCGGCTCGGCCGACCTGACCGTAGATTGCGGCGACGATGTTCAAATCCAGGCCACGCCGAAAACGGGCTACCACTTCGTGGAATGGGAGGAAGACGGCAACACCGACAACCCGCGCACCATTGGCCCTGTAAGCGGCAACCTCTCCTTTACCGCTGTCTTTGCCATCAACACCTATCTGATTGACCCCGAAGACATCGGCGACGGCGTGGAAATTGCCGGATACGACAAAGACACCCCGATTCCGTACGGCACCACCCTTACGCTGACGGCCACCCCGACCGACAACTGCTACGAGTTTGAGCAATGGTCCGACGGCAACACCGACAACCCACGCCAGTACGAATTTGAAGGAACCGTGCCCTTTACGGCACAATATCGTTTGAAAACCTTCACCATCCGTGTAGAATCGAACATTGACACGCAAGGTGATGTGGAAGTAACCCCCGTAAATCCCTAAGACCGCCATGCGCAAGATTTTCCTTTTTCTGACAATTTGCTGTACCGCGGCCGCATACGCCGGCGAGCTGTCGGTTGCGTGCGGAGACTGGGTCGAGCTCCGTGCCACCGATGTACCCGACTGGCATTTCGAACGCTGGTCGGACGGCAACACCGAAGCCATACGCCAGGTGGAAGTGACCGGCGACATCCTCTACACCGCCATCTATGCACCCAATTGCGGCCTGTACGCCGGGCTACCCGTAGTTTCGCTATACGAATGGCTGCTAATGCTCGACGTGCAAGCGATCGAAAAACAAGGCTACAAATTAAGCCCCGAACAAGTCAGTTGGTATCGGGTAAACGGCGAGGTGGACGATCCGCAAAGCAATGCAGGGCACAATGACGTTTTGTGCGGTACGGGCTACTACCTGACCATCGACCGCGCCCTGCCAGGAACAGGCGACTACTATGCCGTGGCCAATGTCGGCCAAAACACGGCCGGTATGCCATGCGATGGTCTGATGTATTCCGAAATCGTGCACTACGCCTCGGCCGACGCAACCGAACGCCGCGTGCCTGTACTGGAGCCCACCCTTGCCAGTCCGGGACAAAGTCTGCAACTCAAGCACCTCGATCCCGATGGACATAGCGAGATTACCGTCACAGATATCTCTGGCAAAACCATCCGGCAATTTACCGTTGAAAACACCGACCACACCACCATGCCGGCGGCATCAATGCCAGGCACTTACCAAGTGGTGGTGGCACATGGCTCGCAACGGATTGTTTTACGTTATATTGTTGGCAAATGAACAAAAGGATACTGATGATTGCATGCTGTCTGTCGGCAATGACCCTTCAGGCACAAAACTCGGGGTTACAGCTCGGGCTAAAAGGTGATGTGCAGCTATTACAGCCCGAAGCGACCAACCAGTCGGCCACAATCAACAACCGAAGCATTGGCGGAGGCGGTGCACTGGATATCCGCTACGCCTGGTACAAAAAGTTGAGAGGACAGTCCGAACTGGGTTTTATGGTCGGCTGGGGAATTGGTTACGGTGGCTATTCGATTGAGGGCACGGCCAACAGCTCGTTTGTCAACACCGACTACTACGGCAACAAGATGAACTATACGACCGATGCTACATTCCAGCAAACGGAGCAATACTGGCAAAACGATTTTTCGCTGTTGCTGGCCTTCCGCTATAGCGGATTTGTGGTACAAATCGGCCCGCGCTTCATCGCTCCATTCACACGCAAGCGCGACCTGACGGTTACAGAGGCAGGCATCAGCGCCTATTATCCCGACTATGGCGTAGAAGTAAACGACGAGTTAATTACAGGGCGCATCGAAACGCCATTCCGACAAACAGAGCGCACCACGGCAAACTGGTACGCCATTGCCTTTTCGATCGAAGCCGGTTGGGAGTGGGAGATTGCCGGCAAGAGCCGCATCGGATTGCAGGCCTACTGCAATGTCGGAACAAACAACAAGTACAAAAAAGACAGTTTTACGCCCTTCATCCAAGTGGAGCCGATTGCCGACACCACCGACCCGGTGCCGCAGGTAACCGTTGGATGGGCCGATCCGCTGTACACAACACCAATGTACCTCGATTTTGGCCTCCGGGTGTACTACGTTTTGCCGATTGGCAAACTTTGACACATTGTTTAAGAAGAGTACCCTCGTCGGGAATCGAACCCGAATCTAAAGTTTAGGAAACTTCTATTCTATCCGTTGAACTACAAGGGCCACAGATTTCGAAAATCGTGCGAAGATAATAAAAAAATTTATCATCTCCATGAACCGCGTTGGTATAGGCAACATCCAGAAGGAGATTTTTTATTAGTGTCTTCGTTTAACCTTCCTTGAGCAGCCCGTCGTCGGCAAAGCTGAAGTACGATCCGTCGCCCACAATAATGTGGTCGAGCACCTGCAAATCGAACAATTTTGCCCCACTTACAAGCCTTTTGGTTAACGACAAATCCTGTTTCGATGGCGACAGATTCCCCGACGGATGATTGTGACAAAAGACCAGCCCCGATGCCAGATGTTGCAAGGCATATTTGAACACGATACGGGGATCTACCACCGAGTTGTTCACTCCACCCATCGAAATACGGTACTTGGCGACCATCCGGTTGGCACGATTGAGCAACACCACCCAGAACTCTTCATACGGCAGGTCCGACAGCATCGGCACAAAAACACGCGCCAGTTGCGCACTGGAGCGAATCGTATCGCCGGGCTGAACCGCCTCGCTACGGCGACGACGCGCCAATTCCATCGCCGCCACAATCGTTGTGGCCTTTGCGGGTCCTATTCCCTTCACAGCCGCCGACAGATCCTTGACGCCTAATCTGCCGAGTTGCACAAGGTCATTGTCGGCCACACGCAACAATTTCTGCGCCAAGCTGACCGCCGAGTCACCGATAGTACCCGACCCGATTAAAATAGCCAGCAATTCGGCATCCGTCATCGACGACAAGCCGGTATGAATCATTTTTTCGCGCGGACGGTCCTCGACCGCCCAATCTTTAATGGAAACGGAGTCAATACTCATAGATGATTAAGATAAGATGGTTATGACAAAGACAAAAAAAAGGCTTGTCCGCCATGCGGAAAAGCCCTTCTATAAAAATGTAATAGATACTTGATTACAAGCTGTTCACATGCTGTGCCAAGCTAGATTTCAAGTTGGCAGCCTTGTTAGCGTGAATAACATTCTTCTTAGCCAACTTGTCCAACATAGAGCTTACACGGGGCAACAAAGCGACAGCTTCTGCTTTTTCGCGGGTAGCGCGCAATTTGCGAACAGCGTTACGAGCGGTTTTAGCATAATAGTGATTGTGCAATTTCAATTTCGCCGTTTGACGAATTCTTTTTTCAGATGACTTATGATTTGCCATTTCTTTTATCCTTTAATTTTTTATTGTAGCCCATAGCGGAATCGAACCGCTCTTTCAAGAATGAAAATCTTGCGTCCTAACCGATAGACGAATGGGCCATCTCCTAAACGGGAGTGCAAAGATATGTACTAATTTTGAATCTGCAAAACTTTTTTCAAAAAAAATCAGTTCATCAGCAATAATAGTGTAAAAAGCGGTACAAAACCAACCGAGAATCCAGCCACCAACTGGGCCGGCGTATGCGCACGAACCTGTAACCGCGCCGCACAAACAAGCCCAGTAAGCAAAATCCAGACAATATAGATAAACGGACGATCTGTCTGGTTATACCACATCAGCATCAGCATCGCCGAAAGCATCGCCCCCATTCCCATGGCATGCGCGCTGATTTTCCAAAAAAAATTGATAACCGACAGCACCATCAGACAGGCAGCCATCACAAACACCACAAAGGTATAGACATGCCCCACATGAGTGTACATGAGAATAAAGCCTGCCACCAAATAGCAAAAGACGGTGATTGCATAGATCCCGGTACGCTCCAAGCGGTTGTCGGCCTGCGGTGTCTTGATAAAGTCAATCTTGCGCATCAACAAATAGCACAACAGCGGAATCAACACCAGAGCGAATGCCAGCAATGCCAATAGCGACAGTTTCGTCTGCGGAGCATAATCATAGAAAAACGGGGCGAACCACAACGCTACAAGACCATAAAAAGGCACCACAAGCGGTTGGAACACCCACGACACTATGTTGGCAAACTTGTCGCTCATCCAGTGTTATTTTACAAGCGATTGCGTATCCGAAGCGATCATCCATTCCTCGTCGGTCGGAATCACCACCACCTTGATCTTAGAATCGTCAGCACTGATTACGGCTTCCTCGCCACGCTGGTTGTTGCGTCCGTCGTCGATTTTGGCACCCAAATAGGACAAACCATTGACAATGTCGCGACGAAGTTGGATCTGATTTTCGCCTACACCACCGGTAAAGACAATCACATCCACACCTCCAAGCGCAGCAACGTATGCTCCGATATATTTCAGGATACGGTATTTGTAGATATTAAGCGCAAGGCATGCACGCTTGTTGTCTTCGGCTACTGCCGCGTCGATGTCGCGCATATCCGAAGACACGCCCGAAACACCAGCCAAGCCTGACTTTTTGTTGAGCAAAGCCGAAACACCTGCAGTGTCAAGGCCTTCCTTGTCCATCAGATAAGTTACGGCACCGGCATCGATGTCGCCCGAACGGGTTCCCATCAGCAAACCCTCGAGCGGCGTAAAGCCCATTGAAGTGTCGACGGATTTTCCGTCTTTGATTGCGGTAATCGAACCGCCGTTACCGATATGGCAGGTAATCATGCGCAAGCCCTTGACCGGCAAACCGAGGAACTCGGCGGCGCGGGCCGAAACATAACGGTGGCTGGTACCATGGAAACCATAGCGACGCACACCATACTTTTCGTACATCTCGTAGGGGACCCCGTACATGTATGCAAAATCGGGCATCGTTTGGTGAAACGCCGTATCGAAAACAGCCACTTGGGGAACCGAAGGCAACAGTTGTGCAATGGTGCGAATACCCAGCAGATTGGCCGGATTGTGCAACGGCGCCATATCGATACAGGCTTCGATACCCTGCATCACCTCATCGGTCACCAACACGCTGGTATTGAATTTTTCGCCACCATGCACTACACGATGACCTACGGCATCGATTTCGGCGAGCGACTTGATTACGCCGTATTCGGCACCTTGCAACACCTCGAGAATCATCTCGATAGCTGCCTTGTGCTCGGGAATGCTACGCGAAATTATCTTCTTTTCGCCAGAAGGCAAAGTCAATTTCAAGAACGAATCCTTGAGACCGATTTTTTCGATACCGCCTTGTGCCAGCACCGAACCATCGGCCATTTCGAACAATTTGTATTTTACGGAAGAACTACCGCAGTTGAGTACGAGAACTTTCATTTCGACTGATTTTCTAAAATCCAAACTATTACATATTGGCTTGGTTGGATGTAATCACAACCATTTTGACGATGTCGTCAACGCTGCATCCGCGCGACAAGTCGTTGACCGGCGAGGCCATACCTTGCAGAATCGGGCCGAGGGCGATACCGCCGGAAAGACGTTGCGCCAACTTGTAACCGATATTGCCAGCGTCGAGGTTAGGGAATACCAACACATTGGCATTGCCTTGAATGGGGCTGCCCGGCGCTTTGCTCTTGCCTACCGAAGGCACAATGGCCGCGTCTGCCTGGAACTCTCCGTCGAGCACGAGGTCGGGGCGCATTTGTTTGGCCAAAGCTGTAGCTTCGATCACCTTGTCGACCGATTCGTTAGAGGCACTGCCTTTGGTCGAGAAACTCAACATGGCCACACGGGGTTCGAAACCACCCAACACTTTGGCCGTTTCGGCGCTGGCAACGGCAATTTCTGCCAACTGGTGAGCATCTGGATTGGGTGTAACGGCGCAGTCGGCAAACACGAACAAACCGTTTTCGCCGTATGCAGGATTCGGGGTAATCATCAGGAACGCTCCCGAAACCACCGACAAGCCTTTTTTCATTTTAATGATTTGCAAAGCAGGACGCAACACATTGCTGGTGGCGTTCATGGCTCCGGCCACCACACCGTCGGCATCCCCGTTCTTCACGATCAGCGAAGCAAGGTACAAAGGATCTTTTGTCTTTTCTTGCGCCTGTTCGGGCGTCATGCCTTTGTTCTTGCGCAACTCATAAAGCAGGTTGGTATAGTCTGCCATTTTGGGATCCTTGGCAGGTTCGAAGAACTTGGCGCGTCCCAGCTCCGTCAATCCCCATTGGGCGCCTTGTTTCAGAATCTGTTCTTTGTCACCAATCAATAACACTTGTGCCAAACCTTGTTTAAGCACTTCATCAGCGGCACGCAATGTGCGCTCTTCCATCGATTCGGGCAAAACAATCGTTTTCTGGTTTTGTTTTGCTTTCTCGAACATCTGCTCTATTACATTCATATTCATAGTCGTTTTTTTGAATTACCCCTTTGATTTTCCGCTATTCGCGAAATTTTTGCAAATATAGGGATTTTTAGTGAGAGTTGTCGCAAATATCCTTTCCAAAATATTGAGAAGACACAGAATTTTGAGTATATTTGCCTTGACATCAAAAAGAATCGGAATGAAAAGAATCCTACTCATCACATTATCACTGCTTTTGGCGATGTCGTCGTGCAAAAACCGCACGCCCGAAGAAGCCCTCGTCAAGACCACTTGGGACAATTTCGCCTTAAACGACAAATGGGAGTTCGAATACATCAACTTCAGTTTTTGTAACGAAACGGTCGTCAAAGCCACATTTCTCGAATACAACTCCCAAAACCGTTATGTAACAGGCACTTACAAATACGACCCGGCACTTAATCAGGTAACCGTCATCCTTGATGGAGACTCCACGGTCTGCTCCATTCACAGAAAGGTGATGCGCTATACAAGCCCCGACGCTGTCCAATACGACCTAATGAAACGAAGCCGCTTCCACAAACCTGATTTTTAGACTGGCAAAAAAGTATCTTTTCCAGAAAGGATTCCTACAATTTTATTGTACTTTTGCAATCCAAAACACGCTTGAGATGAAAAACGTTCCTGCTGAATTTGACGATATTCGTTGCTACAAAGACTCCGAAGTGAAAAACGCCGTGGACATGTTGCTGAAACAGAACGCCATCCACGAAATCTTAACAACCATCATGGGCTATGACAATGCCCGGTACCTGCTCGACAACATGGCACCGCTCCACACCATCGACGATGCCCAGCGCGAGTTGATTCTCGTATTGTTTTCGGCCTTGGAACACCGTACTTGCAAGGAAGTCAGACTATACGGCACAGAAAATATCGACCGCTTGACGGGTCATATTTTTATTTCGAACCACCGCGACATCGTACTCGACGCCACATTTCTCAATGTCCACCTGTTCTTCAACGGGTTCGACACCACCCACATCGGCATTGGCAACAATTTGCTGATTTATCCGTGGGTCGAATGTCTGATGCGCCTCAACAAGAGTTTTATCGTGCGCCGCGACGGCAGTATCAAAGAGCAGCTACTCATTTCAAAACACCTGTCGTCGTACATCCGCTATGTCATTGAGCAAAACAAGGAGGGAGTATGGCTGGCGCAACGCGAGGGCCGTGCCAAAGACTCGAGCGACCATACCCAGACGTCGATATTGAAAATGCTGGGTATGAGCAGCAACGAGCCACTACCCGCCGCTTTGCGCAAGTTGCACATACACCCTACGGCCATCCACTACGAATACGACCCGTGCGACTTTTTGAAAGCCCGCGAGGCCCAGCTCAAGCGCGACGATTCCAATTACGTCAAGAAACCTGCCGATGATTTCTTGAGTATGAAAACCGGTCTGATGG
>JAGACJ010000121.1 GCA_017614195.1 Paludibacteraceae bacterium | reverse complement strand
TGATATTGGGACAAAATGCGCTTCAACGCATGGGATCGGTCTTGGAAGAAACTGGCGCGCCCATGATATACACCGATTTGTATCAAGTGAAATCGGGCGAGTGCAAACCCCATCGCCTGATATCGTATCAATTGGGGAGTGTGCGCGATGACTTCGATTTTGGCTCGCTGTGGTGCTTGTCGGTCAAGCATCTGATCCGCGTGCTCGACAGTGTGCAATTTGAGAAAGATCTCCGTTATGCAGCCTGGTATTCGGTTCGTTTGTCATTGGGCAGATATGGAATGTTGCGGCACTTGCCGGAACTGCTTTACACCGAAGAGGAGAGAGATGTGCGCAAAAGTGGTGAAAAACAGTTCGATTATGTAAATCCGCGCAATCGCGAGGTGCAAATCGAAATGGAGCAGGTCTGCACCGACTACTTGAAATCCATCCATGCATGGCTGCCCACTGCTTCCGCCAAATGGCCGATGACGCAGTTGTCTGGAGTAGTGGAGGCTTCGGTCGTGATACCTGTGCGCAATCGTGTGTCGACGATTGCCGATGCAGTCCGTTCGGCTTTGGCGCAGCAAACCTCGTTTGCCTTCAATGTGCTGGTGGTCGACAATTTTTCGGATGACGGCACCTCGCAAGTGCTCGATGACATCGCTAAAGCAGATGACCGGCTTTATGTCATCCGTCCCGTACGCAAGGATTTGGGAATCGGCGGTTGCTGGAACGAGGCGGTCGCAAGCGACAAATGCGGTCGGTTTGTCGTACAACTCGACAGTGATGACTTGTACGAAACCCCTGCAACGCTACAAAAAATCGTGGATGCTTTCCGTCAATCGGGTTCTCCCATGGTCATCGGCTCTTACACCATGACAGACTTTGACAAGAACGTGCTGCCTCCAGGGTTGATTGACCACAAGGAATGGACTGTAGAGAATGGTAGGAACAATGCCTTGCGTATCAATGGATTGGGTGCTCCTCGTGCCTTTGTGCGCGATTTCTTATTGGCTCATCCGCTCCCCAACACCAGTTATGGCGAAGACTATGCCATGGGATTGCGTGTCAGTCGTGAATACGACATTTGCCGTATCTATGAGTCGCTCTATTTGTGCCGCCGTTGGACCGGCAATTCTGATGCGGATCTTTCGGATGCAAAGGTCAATGATAACAACCGTTACAAAGATACCCTGCGAACCTTCGAAATCTTGGCACGGCAGACAATGAACAAACCAATTGACTCGGGAAACCTCATGGATTAATTCTGCGTCGCATGCAAATTTGTGCCGTTAAATTTGAATATGTCAAATCATTTGACTAATTTTGCACTCGCAAAAAGGAAGTTTGGGTGAGTGGCTGAAACCACCAGTTTGCTAAACTGACGTACGGGATTCCGTACCGGGGGTTCGAATCCCCCAGCTTCCGCAGACGAGGCTTCCGTGAATCGGAGGCCTTTTTTGTTTCGTTATTTTGTATAACACCATACAATGAAGAAAAAGATTTTGCTTGCCGTGGCAGGCGTTTTATTGGTTTTGGTCGGTATTGCTGCAGGATTTGCCTACCGGATTTTTATGAAACCGAATGTAAATACCCAGTCCGAAGTCTATCATTATCTGTTCGTTACGCCAGGAATGACTTGGCGTGAGGTGCAGGATACGCTTAATGCGCGCGGATGGGTCGGAAGTCCTTGGACTTTGGAGCAGGCAATATCTTTTCTGGCCAAGGATAAGACACCTCAATGTGGCAAGTATGACTTGGAGATTGGTATTCCGAATCGCTTGTTTATCAATCGTTTGGCGTATGGCTTGACGAATAAGACCACGATAGAAATCCGCATGACCCGTTATCCCGAATGGGTGGCTCGCAATTTGGCACCGCAAGTGCTCGTTGATTCGGCCGACATTGCCGATGTGTTGTTGTCTGACGAATATCTGCAACGCCGGGGGTTTACGCGCGAAAACGCTTTGGCGATGTTTGTGCGTGGCGAAAGCTCGGTGCAGTGGTGCCTTTCTGCCGAAGAGTTGGGCGATGTACTCGAAAAATCGTATAATGATTTTTGGACTCCTGAACGCAGGGCGTTGGCCAAAGAAATGAATTTGACTCCGATTGAGGTGCATATTCTTGCATCGATTGTCGAAGAAGAGACAAATGATTATGAAGATCGGCGTAATGTGGCGGGGGTGTATGTCAACCGGTTGAAGAAGAATATGCCGTTGCAGGCGTGCCCGACGGCGCGTTACGCTTCGGGCGACTTTACGCTCAACCGCATTCTCAAAAAACATACCCAGATCAAGTCACCTTACAATACTTATGTCAATACAGGTCTTCCTCCCGGTCCGATTCGGATTCCGGGTCGTGAAAGTATCGACGCCGTGTTGCATTATGCGCATCACAAGTACCTGTACATGTGCGCCAAGTCAGATTTTTCGGGTACGCACAATTTCTCGGCCACGTTGGCTCAGCACAATGTGTATGCGCGCGAATATCAGCGCGAACTGAACAAACGCCGAATCGGCCTTAAATAAACGCGTCGGCCGGCGCGCTTTCTGCAGTTGGTTTAGTCGAAGGTGAACGTACAGCCTTTGCGCGGGTCGCACTTCATGTGACGCACGCCCTTCTTGTACAATTTCTTAGCTTGCATCGGGCGGTGCCGGTAGGTACGGTTCGAGTATGAACGGCGATTGTCTACACGGCTGCGGCCGCCACGATTAACCTTGTAGGTCTTGACTCCGGCAATCTTGTTTTGGCGGCGGTTGGTCTGATACGAACTTCTGCGTTCGGGGCGTTGACCGCCACCGCGGTTGATTTTGGCGGCGGTGTGGTATTCGATCTTGTTCTTGTTTCCCCGATTGATGCGGTTTGCAGTGTGGTATTCGATTTTATTCTTATTGCCGCGGTTGATGCGGTTTGAGGTCTTGTATTCGATTTTGTTCTTGTTGCCCTGATTGATACGGTTCGAGGTTTTGTATTCGATTTTGTTGGGGTTGCCCCGGTTGATTTGGTAACTGTCCATGACGGGCATGTCGAAATCAGGGATTTTGTAGGTAAGCGAAAATGTTGCCGACAAGAATCCGTCGGTCATTTTCGAATCTTCGGGGCGGAAACCCAATTGTTTGGTGGTGGTAAAGTTCCACGCAAAGTCCAATCCAAACGTCCATGCGTCGCCGGCTGCCCATTGCAGGCCGGTGCCGAGCGGAAACACTGCAGCAAAGTTTGGATTGTAGGCTTGGTCGGCTCGCAGGTTGCACAGAGCTCCGACACCGCCAAAGACATAGCACCGCTCAGGGGCGGCGGTAAAGGCGTTGTTCTCCTTCCGACCGCCTTGGAAAATGTAGTAGTTGTAAACGACTTGCGCTGTTAGGTCAATGTTGTGGCTGTTGAAAAAATTGTCGTTGATGCGCCCTGATGTGAACCAGTCATAGTTGAGTTGTCCGCGCAATCCCAGATAGGGCTTGATGTAATAAGTGTACTCAAAGTTGAGGTGCGGACCGACATTCGGCTGATCCAATTGAAAACTGGGGTAGTTGATACCGAATGAAAATCCGATATGTTCCTTGCTGGCAGAACCTAACCTGGCTTTCTTGAGTTGTCCGAAAACCGAAACCGAGCACAGCAGGCAGAGCAGAAGCGCAAACAGAGTCTTTTTCATCAGCGTATAAATAAGAGTTCGCGGTATTTGGGCAATGGCCACATTTCATCGTCGACAATCGATTCGAGGTTGTCGATGTATTGGCGGATACTTTGCAAGTAGGGCAAAACGTTGTTGTGGTATGCAATGGCTTTCTCGCGGTCGTTGGTGATGCGGTTGGCCGCTTTGCGTGCCAGGCGCATTTCGTCGACTTCTTGTTTGATGAGTTTGTTGTTGCGGGCGATGTCGCGGATAATCTCCTTGTCGTGAACCGACAGATCCTCGGCTTCGTCAGACGGAAACACTTCGCGCATTTTCATCACTTTGTCGAGCAGAATAGCCTGGTAACTGCTTGATACAGGAATGATGTGGTTGAGTGCCAAGTCGTTGAGAACTCGCGACTCAATCTGGATTTTCTTAGAATAAATCTCCCATTTCACCTCGTTTCGGGCGTGCAGTTCCTTTTCGCTGAAAACGTGCATGTCTCCAAACATCTTGATGCTTTCGGGTGAGGTATAGGCATCGATGATAACCGGGGTGCTCGATTCGCAGTTGAGACCGCGGCGTTTGGCTTCCTCCTTCCAGGCTTCGCCGTAACCGTTACCGTCAAAGCGGATGTCTTTCGATGCGGCAATATAGGATTTGATGACCTCAAAGATGGCGTGCTCCTTGGCTTGTCCTTGGGCAATCTTGGCGTCCACTTCTTGCTTGAAGTCGCGCAGCTGGGCTGCAACAACCGTATTGAGGGCAATCATGGCAGAGGCGCAGTTGGCCGAAGATCCGACCCCGCGGAACTCGAAACGGTTGCCCGTAAAGGCGAAGGGGGAGGTACGGTTGCGGTCGGTGTTGTCCAAGAACACTTCGGGAATCTGCCCGATGCCAAGCTCCATCCGTTTTTTACCAGACAAAACAATGTCTTGCGGGTCGCTTTTTTCGATGGTGTCGAGAATGTTGCTGAGTTGCGATCCCAAAAATACCGAAATGATGGCGGGCGGCGCCTCGTTGGCTCCCAAACGGTGTTCGTTTTGGGCGGTCATAATCGAGGCTTTGAGCAGGGCGTTGTTTTTATACACAGCCATCAGCACATTCACAAGGAAAGTGACAAACTGTAGGTTCTCTTCGGCGGTTTTGCCGGGAGTCAGCAATCCGACCCCGGTGTCGGTGCCAATCGACCAGTTGTTGTGCTTGCCACTGCCGTTTACGCCGTTAAAAGGTTTCTCGTGCAACAGCACGCGGAAATGGTGCTTCGAGGCGATTCGGCGCATTAGGGTGATAATCAGTTGGTTCTGGTCGTTTGCCAAATTCATTTCTCCGTAAATCGGAGCAAACTCAAACTGGTTGGGAGCCACCTCGTTGTGGCGGGTTTTGAGGGGAATGCCGAACTTGTAGGCTTCGAATTCCAAATCTTGCATAAAGGCGGTGACCCGATTCGGTATGGCACCGAAGTAGTGGTCGTCGAGCTGTTGGTTCTTGGCACTCTGGTGTCCCATCAGGGTACGGTCGGTCATCATGAGGTCGGGACGTGCCGCAAACAGGCTTTCGTCCACCAGAAAGTACTCTTGCTCCCAGCCCAAGTAGGCATAGACTTTTTTTACCTTGGGGTCAAAGTACCGGCAAACCTCTGTCGCGTAGCGGTCAATGGCCGAAATCGACTTGAGCAGCGGTGTCTTGTAGTCAAGCGACTCGCCTGTATAGGAAATGAAAATGGTCGGAATACAAAGGGTGTCGCCTACAATAAATGCTGGCGACGAAGGATCCCATGCCGTATAGCCGCGTGCCTCAAACGTGTTGCGAATACCTCCGTTGGGGAAACTCGAAGCGTCTGGCTCCTGTTGCGCCAACAATTTGCCAGAGAATTGCTCGATGACATTTTTGCCGCCGTACTCGATAAACGAGTCGTGCTTTTCGGCAGTACCTTCGGTAAGCGGCTGGAACCAGTGGGTATAGTGGGTGGCCCCCATCTCGAGCGCCCATTTCATCATGCCAGCGGCCACTTGGTCGGCGATTTCGCGGCTCAGCGCCTTGCCTTCGGCGACGGCCGTTTCTATCGAATCGACCGTTTCTTTCGACAAGTATTGGTGCATTTTCGCTTTGTCGAAGACATTGCTGCCAAAGTATGAGGAAGTGCGTCCTTGAGGCGTGTTTGTCTCAACTGCCTTGCGGTTAAACGCCTCGTTTACGGCTTTAAATCGTAATGAGAACATAGATTGATAATTATTTGTCCTAATAAACCACAAAGTTAGAATTTTTTTCGCACCTTTGCAATACATTTTCAAACAACAAAGCCGTTTTTCGGAAAAATACAACCAACAAACCATGAAAGAGTCGGGATATTATACACAATCGCGGAGTGAGATGTCGGTTTTTGTGCCTCAGTCGGCGCGAACTATTCTGGAGGTGGGTTGCGGAGCCGGTGCTTTCTTACGCTTGCTCGAGCGCGATGACCGCGAATTGTGGGGGGTCGAGTTGAACGAATCCGAGGCACGGCAGGCCGAAGCGTACTGTCACCGCGTATTGGTGGGCGATATCATGCAGTTGTTGGCCGAACTTCCCGAAAAACATTTCGATTGCATCGTGTTCAACGATGTGCTGGAACATCTCGCCTGGCCGTGCAAGGTGTTGGAAAAAGTGCGTTCGCTGCTGTCGGATGACGGCGTGGTGGTGGCCTCTATTCCGAATATCCGATACATCGACACGTTTGTCAAGGAGATGTTGTGGCAGAAAGATTTTCGCTACCGTCCCGAAGGGGGTATTCTGGATGAGACGCATTTTCGTTTCTTTACTTCCAAGAGCATGTGTCGCATGTTTCGCAGCTGTGGCTATGAGATTGTGCGGCACGAAGGCGTCCGCCCCTGCAAAAGTTGGAAAGAAAAATTGCTGATTACCTGTAGCATGGGGCTTTTGAGCGATTGCCGCTACCATTGCTATGCCACTGTAGCCCGTCCTCAAAAATGAACGAGAACCCTATTGTCAGTGTGATTGTGCCAGTGCATAACGCCGGCAGGCATCTGCTGCCCTGCCTGCAATCGCTTGCGGTACAGACCTTGCGCAGTATCGAATTTGTCCTTGTGCTGGATTGCCCGACTGACGGAAGCGACCGGGTGGCGGAGCGTTTTGCCGAAAAAGACTCCCGGTTTCGGTTGGTGCGTAACGCACAGAATCTGCATATCGGCTTGTCGCGCAATGCCGGGCTTGAGGTTGCTAAGGGCAAATGGATAGGATTTGCCGACCATGACGACCTCGTTGAACCGCAGTTGTGGGAGTCGCTTTTACTGTGTGCCGAGGCCAACGATGCCGAGGTGGTGCTTTGTGCTTTTGACCAGCGGTCTGCAAGTGCTTCGGGAGCTTATCTGCTCCCTGAATGCGATGCCTGCGACTTGCGCGAAAACGTGTTGCGTGCCTTGATTGGCGGCGAGTATGCGCAAGTGGGAACGACTTCGTTCCGCAATGTCAATTCGGTATGGACCGAGCTGATCAGTCGCGACTTGATTGACAGGCACCATCTGCGTTTTCCAGATAACCGCCAATGCTCTTACGAAGACGCACTTTTCAATATCGGGGTGTTTGCCAATGCCAATCGTGCCGCATATCTGCCACAGGTGCTGTATCATCATCTTATTCACGAAAACAACGCTTTTGCCCGTTACGAATATCGTTCTTATACGCACATGCTGCGTTACACGCAGTTGCTGACCGAGTGTCTGGAGACCTGTGGATTGTGCGACCGATATGCGCCAGAAACACGCGCATGTGTTGTCCGCCGGTTATACACATCGATGTATAACGAGTTGAAGTTTAACGGGTTAAAATCGTTGCCCCATTTCTTTCGTGTCATTAAGACGGATGTATCGGTAGGTGCATTGTTGCACCGTCAGAAGGTGTCGGGATTGCGTTTGACGCAACAGATTTTCAAATGGCTTGTTTGGGGATAAGATTTGGTCAGCCGAATACATTGAAGTGTTTTTTTACCCAACCGTTTCCGACAAAAGTCGTCAGCCAGTAAACCAGGTTTTTGAGTGAAAAACCAGCCTTGCAGAAATAATGGCGGGCATGCTTCATGTCGCCTTTGAGATAGTGGTAGCGCGCATACGAGCCATTGGCGCGCTTGATACCGATGGCGGTCTCGGTGGGGTATTGCGCCGCATAACGTTGCAGACAGTCAATGGCACC
>JAGACJ010000120.1 GCA_017614195.1 Paludibacteraceae bacterium | reverse complement strand
GGATGCGTTGCAGACGGTTACCGAACAATGGAACGGCAATGAACTAACCTACACGGTAGTAGCCGAAAACGGCGTCGATCAAATGGTTTACACCCTCAGTTTCGAGTTTCTGAAATCGCACAACGCATACCTGAGCGATATTCTGACCAATGGTGGTTCGGTGTCGGGCTTTGTGCCGACCACCATGAACTACACGGTTCAAGTGCCTGTGGGTGTGAAAGTGTTGCCCGAAATCGAACCCATTGTAGGCGACCAGTGGCAACACATTACGCTCGACACTTTGGCTATTGGTAAAGACACTTTGGTGTCAATCGTTGTGTTGGCCGATGATGGCGTGACGACCAATACCTACGAAGTTACCTTCGAGTTCCTGTTGTCGGGCAATGCCACGTTGCAAGATATTAACCTGAACGGCAGTCTGATGGGTGGCTTCAATCCCGAGACGTTTGAATACACCAACATGCTGCCAATCGGTACTACCGAATTGCCCGAAATTACATACGAAAAAGGCGATGAATGGCAGAAGGTAACGGTTACCGACAACACGACGGCAGCTGAGGGTGCCTATCGTATCGAGGTCGTTGCCGAAGATGGTACGACCAATACCTACGTGCTGAACTTCGTGGTAGAGAAATCCCACAACAAGCAGTTAGGCAGTTTGTCCGTGAACGATTACGAAGTTGAATTGTTCGATGACCAGACCAATTATCAGGTGGTATTGCCTTACGGCACAACAGACGTGACCGTTACTGCCACTGCCGCGGAGCTTGTACAAACGGTTGATCCTGAATCGCAAAACATGGCTACAGACGAAACGGCTACCATTGTTGTCACTGCACAAGATGGAACCAGCCGTACCTACACGGTGACCTTCTCTGTTGAGAAATCGCACAATGCACAGCTGGAGATGATTTACTACGATGGCGTTGCCGTTACAGACTTTGATCCGACCGATGAGGGTCCGTACGATATAGCACTGCCGTTCGGTACTCAAACCGAGCCGGTTATCACATACGATGCTATGCCCGATATTTTCGGCAATGATTGCCCGTACGCGTCGGTGAACATTACCTTGCTTTCTTCTTCCAATAACGAACGGGGTACTTTGGCAACTTGCGACTATGAAGTGCAAGTGGTGGCACAAGACGGCATTGAAGTGTCGGCTTACACCTTGCACTTTGAGGTTGAGAAATCTCCCGAGAACCGTTTACGCGACCTGACCGTCTTCGGCCAAACGGTGACAGGATTTGATTCCGAAACGCTGTCGTATCTGTTACAATACGAACCTTACACCGATCCGGCTACTTTGCCGCAGAATGCAGCGGATTTCGGTTGGACATTGTATGACGAAGAATTCTCGACCGCCGAGTTGGATATCAAGACCGACGAAAATGGCAACAATATCGGTGTTTACAACATCAAGGTAACTGCCGAAAACGGTTCTGTCCGTACTTACTCAATCGTTACCGAAATCAAATTGTCCGACAATACCAAGCTCAACAACATTACGGTCAACGGCAAGGCACTGGATAACTTTGATCCAGAAACGCGCGAGTATATCTATATCGTACCCTTTGGTACGGTGGCTTTGGATTCGACCTATGTCTTTGGCTGGGAATTGCAAGAAACGGGACAAACGGTTGATCCTGACCAAAATGTGTTGATCGGTCTGACTTACACCATTTGGGTTGAGGCTCAAGACGGCTCCTTCGATTCGTACGTCATCAACTTTATTCCCGACGACTTCGATCCGACTCAAGTGCCGACCGAAGAAAATGTTTGCGTTTCGGCTACAGGCGACGGTGGCTGGAAGTTTACCACCAATACCAAGAATGTCCAATTGGTATTGGCTGACATGGCGGGCCAGATAATCCTTATTGCAGATCTCGATTTGGTTGATCCGAACATTGACGACATTTGCAGCCGTCAGGCCAACGGATTTGTCTATAACGGACCGAGCGGACAAGTGGTGTTGTATTACTTCTTGTACAATGGCAAGAAAGTGATTGCTTCGGGTAAATTCAGAACCGGGAACTAATATAGGAAACGGATTCCCCAAAAAACGCTCCCGATTTTCGGGAGCGTTTTTTTTATGCTTGTTGCTGCAGGTAGCGAAGCGTCAGCCGACTGAAGGGATAGTCTTGCAAGTCAGGGTCTTCAATGGCCAAAAGCCCGAGGGGAGCCGGACTGCAGGCGTCGAGCTCAATGATGGTAAAGTCGGCGTAGATGGTTTGGTGGGTCAATACATGTTTGTACGTTTTGGAGGTGCCCCTGATTTCGTAGTGGCAGCCGGACAATGCCGATGCGATGGTTTGGACCGTCAGTGTTTCCGATTCAATGAGTGCGAACTCGTAAAGTCCGGTCCAAATGTCCCCTGCCGGGCGTTCGTGGATAAAGCGCAGCGTCCCTTGTCGAATGTCCAAATAGTGGAAATGGCGGGTGCGTTGTCTGATGCTTCCTACCTTGACGGGACGGGTGTCAACGGTATGACGTGCGAATGCAAGACATTTGTCTGTTAGCGGGCAATTCAGACATTCGGGGCGGTGGGGCACGCATTGCAAGGCGCCGAAATCCATCATCGCTTGGTTGTGGTTGCCCGGATGCCGGCGGTCGAGCAGTTGGTCGGCCAACTCTTTGACGGCCTCGGCCCCCGCCGGCTTGTCAATCGGCAGATCGAGGTCGTACAGGCGTGCGATGATGCGTTGCACATTGCCGTCGACGGCGGCGCGGCATTCGTTCGAGGCGAAACTGCTGATGGCCGAGGCGGTGTAGTCGCCGATGCCGGGAAGTTTGATTAACTCGTCGTAGCTGTCTGGAAAATGTCCGTTGCAGGCGCGAGCAGCCTTGAGCATGTTGCGTGCGCGAGAATAGTAGCCTAATCCCTGCCATACGCGTAGCAAGGTGGTTTCGTCTGTCGCTTGCAAGTCGGCCAATGTCGGGTATTGTCGCAGAAACTTATGGTAGTAGTCCGTTCCTTGTCCGATGCGGGTCTGTTGCAGAATAATTTCCGAAACCCATATCTGATAGGAGTCTTTGGTGTGTCTCCAAGGCAAATCCCGACCGTTTGACTCGAACCACTTCTGTATCCGGGTACTTGTTTCCATTGCTCTTTGTTTCTACAAAAGTACGCATTTACGCGGTTTTCTGAAAAAAATTGGATTTATTTTGTAAAAAACATTTCGGTTGAAAAAAAATGCTTATATTTGCAGTCCGTTTGAAGGAAATAATGTAAAAGCAATATATATTATGACTAAGGCTGAAATTGTAAACGCTATTTTTAATGAGTTGAATAGCAAGCATGGTACAAGCATGGTTGACAAGAACACCATTTTGACCGTAGTTGAACAATTTATGAAGGAAGTGAAAAGTTCCTTGAAAAATAACGAAAACGTTTATTTGAGAGGTTTCGGTAGCTTCGTTGTGAAACAACGTGCTGAAAAGGTGGCTCGCAATATCGCTAAAAACCAAACCATCACCATTCCTGCACACGTTATCCCTTCGTTCAAACCTGCCAAGGAATTTGTTAACGAAGTGAAAGGCTCGAATAAGTAAACATCTAAATAATAACCACTATGCCAAACGGAAAGAAGCATAAAAGACACAAAATGTCGACGCACAAGCGTAAAAAACGTTTGAGAAAGAATCGTCATAAGAAGAAATAATCTTAGCGTCGCTAACTAAAAAAGAACAAACTTCGGTTTCAAAGTTTGTTCTTTTCTTTATCATTTAGGTTGATTGAATGGAAAGCAAACTTGTACTTGATGTAAAACCCGATCAGATTACGATTGCGCTGCTTGAAGACGGCCGCTTGGTAGAACTGACCCGGGAGTCACGCGAAGTGACTTTCTCGGTCGGCAATATCTATTTGGCCAAAGTGCGCAAGGTTATGCCGGGACTCAATGCCTCGTTTGTTGAAGTGGGTAGCGAAAAGGAGGCCTTTTTGCACTATCTCGACCTAGGCTTCCATTTCACAACCATAAATGAGTACACCAAACAGATGCTGGACAACCGCAAAAAGAATTTTGCGATGTCGAAAGTCCAGTTCTCTCCAGAACTGCCCAAGGAAGGCAAAATCGCCGAGCACCTGAAACAGGGAATGGAAATCCTTGTGCAAGTCGCAAAGGAGCCTATTTCTACCAAAGGACCTCGTCTGACAAGCGAATTGTCGATAGCGGGTCGGTCGTTGGTGTTGATTCCTTTTTCCAACAAAGTCTCGATTTCCCAAAAAATCAAGTCGTCGGCAGAGCGTTCGCGCTTGCGTAAAATCGTACAGAGTGTGCGCCCGCAAAATTACGGTGTGATTATCCGCACGGTGGCCGAGTCCAAAACGTCTGAAGAACTTACCTCAGAACTGTCGGTATTGGTCAAACGTTGGGAAGAAACCTTGCAACGCATCAAGCGCGCTAAGACCAATCCTGCGATTGTGTATGAAGAGGTGGGACGTACCGAGTCTATTTTGCGCGATCATCTCAATTCGAATTACGAAAGCATTATCATCAACGACCGCGAGGTGTGCGATGAGGTTAAGTCTTATCTGAGCCTGATTGAGCCCGAAAAGGCAAGCCTCGTCAAGTTGTATGACGATCCGCTACCGATTTTCGATGTCTATAACATTACCAAACAAATCAAGTCTGCGTTTGGCAGGGTTGTGCCCATGAAACGCGGATCTTATTTGGTGATTGAGCATACCGAGGCGTTGCATGTCATTGATGTAAACAGCGGCACGCGTTCCAAAGCCGACAATGCCCAAGAAGACAATGCGTTTGAAGTCAATATGATTGCGGTTGACGAAGTTGCCCGGCAAATGCGTTTGCGCGATATGGGTGGTATCGTGGTGGTCGATTTGATTGACATGCATACCAACGAACACAAGCAGCAGATATATGATCGGATGCGTACGAATATGCAAAATGATTCGGCGCGTCACAATGTACTGCCGCTCAGCAAGTTCGGCTTGATGCAGATTACCCGTCAGCGGGTACGTCCAGTGCTTCAGATCGATACACAGGAGTCGTGCCCGACATGCTCCGGCAAGGGAGTGATACGCCCTTCGATTCTGTTTGCCGATGTGTTGCGCGAAAAAATCGATATGGCAGTTAACCAGCTCAAGGCCAAACATTTCCGTCTATACGTGCATCCGTATGTCTATGCGTATCTGACCAAGGGCGTCTTCAGTATCTGCCGCCGTTGGCGTTGGCAATACAAATTCGCGTTCAAACTGTATCCCAATCAGGATTTGGCCTTCCTTCAATACGAATTTGTGCAACGCGACGGTACGCGTCTTGATTTGTCGGACGCTTCAGAGATGTCGTCATGACCGTATCCCAGAGATTTCAGTCGGTGTTGGAGTGGTTTCGGCTGAACATGCCGGTCGCCGAACCTGAACTGCATTTCAAAAATCCTTTCCAATTACTGGTTGCTGTAATGCTGTCGGCCCAATGCACCGACAAACGCGTAAACCTGGTGACCCCGTCGCTCTTTGAGGCGTTTCCATCGCCCGAATCGTTGGCTAATGCCTCGATTGGGCAAGTGCTGTCGCATATCCGTTCGGTGTCGTATCCCAACAGTAAGGCTGCCCATCTGGTGGCAATGGCACAATGTCTGTTGCGGAATTTTGACGGAACGGTGCCTGCCAGTATCAACGATTTGCAAAGTCTGCCGGGAGTGGGGCGCAAAACCGCCAGCGTTGTTATGGCAGTTGCCTTCGGCAGCCCTGCGATGCCTGTTGACACACATGTATTCAGAGTGTCGCATCGTTTGGGATTAGTTCCCGAGAAAGCCACTACGCCTTTGGCTGTCGAAAAAGTGTTGCGCAAACATATTCCCGAGGCGGAATGGACGCTTGCCCATCACTGGCTGTTGTTGCACGGCCGTTATGTCTGTACGGCCAGAAGCCCTCATTGCGTACAATGCGGATTGGCGCCGTGGTGCAAGACAAATGCACACCGTTAAAGTGAGATATTCGCGAGAAAAACGCTTTTTTCCCTAAAAAAATATTATTTTTGCGAGTTATTTGAAAACAAGACAACTGAAATATGATTAAGATTACTTTTCCTGATGGCTCAGTCCGCGAATATGAAAGTGGCGTGACCGGCCTGCAAATCGCTGAAAGCATCAGTCCCCGTCTGGCTCAGGATGTGATTGCTGTCAAGGTGAATGACCACGTGACTGAAACCAACCGCCCGATAGCCACCGACGCGACAGTACGTTTGTTGAAGTGGGATGATGAAGAAGGCAAACACAGTTTTTGGCACACCTCTGCACACGTGATGGCTGAAGCGTTGCAGGAATTGTATCCCGGTATCCAATTCGGTATCGGTCCTGCCATCGAAAACGGATTCTACTATGACGTTGATCCGGGTGACGGAGTGGTAATCAAAGAAAGTGATTTCGCCGCTATTGAGGCCAAGTTCGCCGAGATTGTCGCTCGCAAATGTGATGTGGTTCGCGAAGAAATCAGCAAGGCTGACGCGGTGAAGCTGTTCTCGGGCCGTCATGAGACCTATAAGTTGGAATTGATCAACGACTTGGAAGACGGCACAATTTCCATTTACCGTCAGGGAGCGTTCTTCGACTTGTGCCGTGGACCGCACTTGACCAATACCGGAATTATCAAAGCCTTCAAGATTACGAGTGTTGCCGGAGCATATTGGCGTGGGGATGAAAAACGCAAGCAATTGACGCGCTTGTACGGCATTACATTCCCCAAAAAGAAAATGCTCGACGAGTACCTGATGTTGCTCGAAGAAGCCAAAAAACGCGACCACCGTAAGATTGGCAAGGAATTGGAATTGTTCTCGTTCAGCGACTCGGTTGGCAAAGGATTGCCTTTGTGGTTGCCCAAAGGAACCGCCTTGCGCCTGCGTTTGGAGGATTTCTTGAAAAAGATTCAAAAACAGTTTGGATACCAACAGGTGATTACGCCGCATATCGGTCACAAAAATCTGTATGTGACTTCGGGCCACTATGCCAAATACGGCAAGGACTCGTTCCAACCGATTCATACTCCCGAAGAAGGCGAGGAATACCTGTTGAAGCCGATGAACTGCCCGCATCACTGCGAGATTTATAAGTTCAAACCTCGTTCGTACAAGGACCTTCCGTTGCGTTTCGCCGAATTCGGTACGGTATATCGTTACGAACAGAGTGGAGAGTTGCATGGATTGACCCGTGTGCGCAGTTTTACGCAAGACGATGCTCACTTGTTCTGCCGGCCAGACCAGATTCTCGACGAATTCCTCAAGGTGATGGACATAATCAATGTCATCTTCAACGCCTTGGATTTCAAAAACTACGAAGCACAAATTTCGTTGCGTGACCCGAATAATAAGGAAAAATACATCGGTAGCGACGAGGTTTGGGAAAAAGCCGAGTCTGCCATTATCGAAGCTTGCAAATTGAAGAATCTCCCCGCCCGCGTCGAATATGGCGAGGCTGCTTTCTATGGTCCGAAACTCGACTTTATGGTCAAAGACGCCATCGGCCGCCGCTGGCAGTTGGGTACAATTCAGGTCGATTATAACCTACCAGAGCGTTTCGGCCTGGAATATGTAGGCGAAGATAACCAGAAACACCGTCCGGTTATGATTCACCGTGCGCCGTTCGGCTCTATGGAGCGTTTTGTGGCTGTGTTGATTGAACACACTGGTGGTAAGTTCCCCTTGTGGCTTACTCCCGACCAAGTGGCTGTGTTGCCGATTAGCGAAAAATTCCTCGACTATGCCAATGAGGTGGCTCGCGAGTTGGATTTGCAAGATGTGCGTGTGTCGGTTGACGATCGCAACGAAAAGATTGGCCGTAAGATTCGCGACAACGAGTTGAAACGTATCCCTTACATGATTATTGTAGGCGAGAAGGAACAAGAGACACGTACTGTGTCGGTGCGTAAGCAAGGCGAGGGCGATAAGGGCTCGATGAGTACCGCCGAGTTTGCCAAGATGATTAATGACGAAGTCAATCAGATGACCAACGCGTTTTTCAAAAAATAACTGAAACCTCGAAAAAATTATGCGTATGAAAAAGTTAATGTTACTTTTGGCAAGTTTGTTGTTGACCGTTGTAACGGTATCGGCCAAAAATCAAGTCGAAAAAATCGAAGTGAGCGGTTTGCCCGAAAAGGCTCAGCAATATATCAACGAACATTTCGCTGATTTGGCGGTGAAGAAAATCTTGTGCGAGACCGACGAACGTGGAGTCAAAGAGTATAAAGTGTACTTCAAGAACAAATTGTTTGTCGATTTTGATATGGTAGGTGCATGGTCCGAAATCAACGCTACCAAGATAAAAAAATCAATCGTCATTACAGACAAGATGATGCCGGCCAAGGTGCGTGCCGCACTGAATACCGACTTTATCAACAAGCCGATTGTAAAAGTTGAAAACGACGGATTTGAGTATGAGTTTGAGTTCGCCGACAAAACCGAGGCCGAAATCAATTCGCTTGGAATGGTGACGGATTCGGATTCGAAAAAATAAAATTTT